>CACWNZ010000066.1 GCA_902762335.1 uncultured Ruminococcus sp.
CGCTCGCCGCAAAGAAGCTCCCGTCCTCACGGGTGCAGAAATAGCCCTTTTCTTTGCCCTCCTCATAGATATCGTAGCCGTCCTCGATCTTAACGCCCGCATCTATTATCGGCACGAGCCTTATCCCCATGCCGCGCATCTCGCTGACGAAGTTCTTGAAGTCGGGGAAGCGCTCCTCGCTCACGGTGAAGTCCTTATAGCCCTCCATGTAGTCTATATCAAGATAGACCGCATCGAGAGGGATCTCGTTTTCTCTGTATTCTGACGCGACCCTGCGCACGTCGTCGGCTGTATAATAGCTCCATCTGCTCTGCTGAAAGCCGAACGCCCATTTCGGCGCGATATAGCTTCTGCCGGTCATTTTTCTGAGCTGTGACACTATATCGGCGGGACTGCCGCCGTCTATCGTGTAGAGGACGAGATCCTTTTCCGAGGGTTTTATCACGAGTCTGTCATAGTCGGTATAGCCTATATCGAAGGTCACCGAAGCGCCGCTGTCAACAAAAATGCCGAGGCTGCTTTTTCCGCTGATGATAAGAAAATTATGCGAGCCGTACAGAGAACGCTTATCTTCGGTATGTACGGGGTCGTCGCTGTTGAAGCTCTCGTATATATGACCCCTTTTGTTTATGCCCCTCGGCGCTTCGCCGAGACCGTATACAATATCGCTGTCGTCAAGACCGAGAGAAAATACAGGAAGACCGTTTTCGTCCCTCGACGGCGCGGGAAGGGTAAGTTCCTCACGGCAGGCGGGGATATCGGCAATAACTGCGCCTGTATCCAAGGGGCTGCCGAAAACGTATTTTTTTATCATGAGATCAGGCTCCTTTCTGTGCGCTGAGTTTTAGTTATTATAACATAAAACCGAAGGATAATCTATAAATATTTTGTTAATTTCTCTTGAGAGAAAAATAATACCGCAGTCCTTTCGCGGGATCTCCCTTCAAGATCCTGTCCGAGACTGCGGCATTATTCTGCGGCAAATAACAGAGAGTGCCCGTTCTGTCCATTTATTGCGCAGTTATAATCTTACACCAATTTAAGCAAAATGTCAATAAATTATTAAATATGATTTGTTTTTTTATGTGAAAATTCCAAGTCTAATGGCGGGAAGAACGGTTTTAAGAATAATAACGACAGTATATGTTGAAACACGGTGGAGTATTTTTAGAATATAGATACAGAAAAACAGCTAAAAATTGTTAAAAAAAACATTGACAAGATAATAATACAAATTGTTATTTCTGACCGTAAAAAGATTACAAAAGGTTACAAATATTTCAATGTTGAAAACTCTTAAAACTTTCCACAAGGAAAATTGTGGATTTATCAACTGTTTCAACCGAGTTTTCAACATTTATAAACCCCGTTTTCCACTTTATTAACCGAGTTTTCAACATTTACAGAATGTATAATGGGGAAAGATAATTTCCGGGCGGAAAAATCAGCCGTAATAACGGTCTATAAAGCTCACAGCGGGGCATAATATCCTTACGATACTTATTATAAAGGGGCTGACGATATGCTCAAGGGCATAAACCATACGGTGATAGAGGTAAATGAAACGGGCAGCGGGTATTACGAGAGGGCAATACTTATAGTCAGACCCGAATATGCCTCTGCGCAGAGAGCCGTGCTTGAGAACGAGGCAAGGCGTATGCTGAAAAGACTCGGTGCGCCCTCAGCCGTAAGAAGCGCTGCGCGCCTGCGCAGAAGGCTGATAACAGGCGCGGCGATATTTGTGTGCGGGGTGCTGGCGGGTATCCTGCCGTTCCTTATATTCCGGTGAATAACGGGGGGCGGCTTCGTCATATAAATAGGCAAGGCTGAACTATGACGGAGCTGATCCCTTGAAAAAAATATTTATCCTGCCCTTCGGGGCTTTGATATTTCTGTGCGGGCTCGTGCTTCAGTTCTCGTATGAGACCTCGGGCGGCGCAGCGTGGAGTATGTTGATAGCAAGCCTGTCCTCAAGCCCGTGGGAGCTTGCAAAGCCCTATATGCTCGTATTTATTATGTGGAGCTTTATCGAGCTCTCCTGTCTGCGCCCGAGGCTGCTGCACTTTATCTGCGCACGAATTATTTCGCTGTTTATATTGCTGATGACGAGCTGCACTGCGCTTTTATGTCTTGGCGAGCTCAGGGTCGAAGCGCCGTGTATGCTGTCGGTCATATTTATCTGCATACTTGCAGCCGAAACGGCGGAGTATCTTATGTACCGCAGCAGCATAAGAACGGAGCTGTTTTTTGTTCCGCTGATAATATCATTCGCGGTAGTGTTCTTCTGCATACTGTTCTGCAGCTTTTATCCGCCGCCCTTTGCGTTTTTCCGCGCGGGCAGCAATATTATGAATACGTTTCCCCTTTTGTTCGCTTAAGCGGAATAATGACAGGATCAGAGGAAAAATGCTTGCGCCCGGTATGCCCGGATGCTATAATGATAAATCATAAGCGGCGGGAGGAAAAGAAATGTATCTAAGACCGTATAAAAAGGAAGACGCGAAAACGATACTGTCATGGTGCAGGAACGAGGAGATCTTCAGAAAATGGACGTCTGACAGATATGACCGTTACCCGATAACGGAAGACGACATGAATCATAAATACCTTGAGCTCAACGGGGACTGCTCCGAGCCCGATAATTTCTATCCGATGACAGCCTGTGACGAAGACGGCATAGTCGGGCATTTCATACTCAGATATACGGGCGGGGATCACCGTATCCTGCGCATAGGCTTCGTTATCGTTGACGATAAAAAGCGCGGCTGCGGATACGGCAGACAGATGATAGGGCTTGCCCTCGAATACGCCTTCAGGATCGCAGGAGCCGAGCGGGTAACTATCGGCGTATTTGAGAACAACGAGCCTGCATATAAATGCTATAAGGCGGCGGGCTTCAGAGATGTTCCTCAGGAGCGGGAGGAGATATGCGCGTTTTTCGGCGAGCGGTGGAGGATAAAAGAGCTTGAAGCGGACAAAATCAGCTTTGAGAACGGTATCCGATAAGCGATGCCGTTCCGCGCGTTCTGCGCAGAAAAAAATCCGCGCAAAGTTGACAAAACCATCAAAACGTGATAAACTCATATTATCATCTGCGCCGGTGTGGCGAAATCGGCAGACGCAAGGGACTTAAAATCCCTCGGTAGCAATACCGTACCGGTTCAAGTCCGGTCACCGGCATTAACGCCCCGATGCTGAGGTATCGGGGCAAAATTAAATATCCCGATGCAGGTATAGTATAGAGGTAGTACATCAGCTTCCCAAGCTGAGTGGGCGGGTTCGATTCCCGTTACCTGCTGAAACGCTCCCTCACTTCGTTCGGGGGCTCAGAGAATAACGAATAGTGAATAGAGAATAGTTAACAGTGGTGCTCCGAGGGGCGTTTCTGTATTCTCTGTTCACTATTCTCTTTTTTAAAATATATGTCGGTCGGATCTAAGCAAAGATCAAAAAACGGCGCTCTAAGCTGAATTTTTCATTATTCTGAAAAAATAAACGTCCGTTTCTGTAACCTTTTGCCGTTTTCGGAAACTAATATACAAAAAGGCGAAAGGGAGTGAGAGGTTGAGCGGCTTTGATGAGATATTCGATGCTTATTATGCGGACGTATACCGCTTTTTGCTTAGCCTTTGTTCCTATAACGAAGAAACGGCCGAGGAGCTGACACAGGATTCGTTTTATCACGCTTTTCTCGGATACTATCGCTTCAGGGGAGATTGTCATATAAAGACCTGGCTTTTGGGGATCGCCAAAAAAAGATTTCTCGTCTACCTTCGCAGGCACAGGCATACCGAAATATCGATAGAAGATGCCCTGCCCATGCTGTGCGATGAACACGGCGGAGCCTTAGAGGATCAATTTGATAAAAGAGCCCTCATCGCAGATGCACTGAAGATAATTTTCGGTTTTCCCGAAAATATGAGATACGTTTTTCTGGAAAGGATATACAACGGCAAGAGCTATTCGGAGATCGCGCGGCAGCTCAATATCTCCGGGAATTCGGCAAGGGTGCTGTATTTCAGAGGAAAACAGCTGCTGAGAAAAACATTGAAGGAGGAATACGGATATGAACTTACCGTGTGATATTGTAGGGGATATGCTTGTGCTGTATGAGGACGATGCACTGAGTGATGAGAGCCGCGCCGCGGTTGACGAGCATCTCAAAACCTGTACCTCATGCCGGGATCAGATGCGGGTGAAAAAGAAGATCAAAAAAATCGTCATTACCACAGTATGTGTCCTTATATTGCTGGGCTGGTGGATGTTTACCTCGGTAACAACGAACAACCCGAATATCTTTGAAACGACAGGCGCGTATTTTCAGCTTTACGTTCTCGGAAAAGGACACGTTGTAGTCAAGAATGACCCTTTTACGCTCTATTGCGAGGCGAGACAGGAGATAGGCGGAACGGTGGTGCTGCTCGGAGCTTACGGCTTTGAGAATACACACGTAATGGACGACCTTAAGCGGATCATAATGATAAAGGATAATGAGCTTTATTACGCCGACGTTTACGACAATCGGTTTATCGCTCATGCCACCGTAACGAAAGCGGATATCCCGCCGGAGACACAGGCGGTCATGATCGAGAGATTCAGAAATAAGCAGTCTGAAGTAAGTACGGGCGAATGACTGCGGCTTATTATATAAGAAGCGCTGAGCATTTGCAGGCTTTAGGAAATTTGCCAAAAGTGTGGAAAGAACGCTAAAGATGTGATATAATTATTTAAGCAAAATTGCTCAAAAACAGCGGGAAAACGCTGACAGGCAAAACAAAGAAAGGACGGAGAAAACCATGATGCTGAATGAGATAGTAAAGCTCGGGAGCTATTTTCAGTCGGATGCGGAGACAAAGGAGCCTATAGAATGGGTCGTCATCGAAAAGACGGATACCTGCGCGACCCTGATAAGCAAAAGCATTCTGTCAGAGAAGGAATTCAACAAGGAATATGTCAGAAGATGGACCTGGAAGAACAGCTCGCTCAGGCAGTGGCTGAACACGGAGTTCCTTGACAGCGCATTTTCTGATGAGGAAAAGCAGACGATGCTCCCCGACGAAGACGGCTTTTTCGTATTTATTCTGAGCTGTGAAGAAGCAAGCACGCTTATGACCATGGAACAGCGAGCCGCCGTAATGACGCCGTTTGCCCTTTCCGGAAGCGCGTACAGATTCAGCGGAAGCGTTGACAACTGCTGGTGGGTATGCTCAAGGGGATATTCTTCCTCCGACACGATAATCGTAAAACCGGACGGCTATCTCAACGGCGATGCTTACGATAGATTTTCAACGGGAAAATGCGGTGTACGACCCTGTATAAGAATAAAGACATCATAAAGGGGCGCTGTGCTTCGCTAAAGCGATCGCCGTACGGTCAGGTATAATCTGTCGGTGAAATTTAAGGCGGTCAAAAATTAGATATTGACAAACCCGTGTCTGATGTATTATTATATATCTGCATGGGGGTATAGCTCAGATGGTAGAGCGCTTGGTTCGCATTCAAGAGGTCAGGGGTTCGATTCCCCTTATCTCCAGAAACGCCCCGTCACTGAGGTGCCGGGGCTCAAATAATAAAGAATAGAGAATAAATAATAATGAAAAAAGAAGTGCCAAGGGGCGTTTCTGTACTATCATTTATTCTTTATTCTTTTTTCTTTATTATAAAAAGGAAGTGTTAACACGATAAATAATAACGTTATATTAGAAAAGACTCTAAAATTTGCCGCAAGAATAGTAAAGCTCTATCAATATCTTGTAAAAGAGAAAAAAGAATCAATTATTTCAAAACAAATTATAACCGCAAAGTATGTCTCCCGCCTCTAAGGCGGCGGGAGACATATATCCGTTCAGTGGGAGTAAAATCTCCCACTGAACGTCAGCAAGCCTGCGGCTTGCCTTTGCTTGTTGAAAGCAAAGCTTTTAAGAAGCGGAACGTCTATCGGAGCAAACGCAAATGAAGCTGTTTATGGTGTAAGCCGGGCTGATTTTATTTCTAAGCTGCAAATATCCCTGAAGGAAACCGCAGAAACAGAATATTGGCTCAGGCTGCTTGTAATGTCAGGATATATCGATGAAGCTCAAGGCAATTCAATGATAAACGATTGTCTTGAAATAAAGAAAATACTTATCGCTTCGTTGAAAACCGCAAAAGACAAGAAACGCCCCGTCACTGAGGTGCCGGGGCTCAGAGAATAACGAATAGTGAATAGAGAATAGTTAATATTGATGCTCCGAGGGGCGTTTCTGTATTATTCTCTATTCACTATTCTCTTTTCTTTATTCTCTAAAATATAGGAGAACGTATATGTATAGTCAAAGTCCGTTGTTGGAAAAGTCTTTAAGATTTGCCGCAAGAATAGTAAAGCTCTGTCAATATCTATATTAAACCGCCCGCCACCGTATAACGTGACGGGCGTTACCGATTATTCCTTTCTGCCCTGCAGCTCGGTCAGGCGCGCCTGCTTTGAAAAAACACAGCCGCAGTAGTTCTGCCTGTATAGCGAATACTGCGCCGAGAGCTCTGTCGAGCGATTGTAGCCGCCGCGCTTTTTGAAGTCGGAATACAGATAAGGAACGCCGACAGCCTCGCTGATCTCGCCGCCTATGGAGTTGAGTACGGCGCTGTCTTTCTGCGGGCTTATGGTAAGAGTCGTTGTAAAATAATCAAAGCCGCCCGCCTTTGCGGTAAGGGCAGTCTCCATAAGACGCATACGGTAGCATTTAAGACATCGCTCCCCGCGCTCGGGCTCGTTCTCAAGTCCCTTTGCCATGTCGAAAAATTCCTTCGGGTCGTATCTGCCCTCAATAATGCTTACGTCGGGACACATTTCCGAGATCAGCCTTTTTATTTCTTCTGCTCTGTGAAGATACTCGCTTGGGGGTGAGATGTTCGGGTTGTAAAAAAATACGGTGATATCAAAATACTGCGTGAGATATTCAAGAACGTAGCTGCTGCACGGAGCGCAGCAGGCGTGCAAAAGCAGACGGGGGCGTTTTCCAGCCGAAGCAAGGTCCTTTATGGTTTTATCAAGCACAAGCTGATAGTTCGTCTTAGGGGGCATTTCCATCATCTCAGTCTTTCATTATAACGTAATATTAATCGCTGCGGCGAATAATAACTAAAGCTCATCGGACAGTTCCTTGCGCTTCTTATCCGATGAGCTTGATTTTTTTAACGGGATATAAAGCTCAGTACGTCTGCGGGCGAGTCGGCTATGTATCCGGCGCCTGCGTTTTTCAGCTCCTCTACGGATCTGAAGCCCCAGCTTACGCCGCAGAAGCGTACGCCGGCATTTTTCGCCGTAAATACGTCTACGTCGCTGTCGCCTATATAAACGGTCTCGTCAAGCGATATGCCGAGCTTTTTTGTAATGCCGAAGATGCCGTCGGGCGCAGGCTTTCTCTCGCAGCCGTCACGCTTGCCCCATATCTCGGCAAATTCAAACTGAGGGAACAGAGCTTTTACTATCCTTTTTGAAAAAACGTCGGGCTTGTTGGAGTTTACCGCAAACAGTACGCCGTTATGCGCCATAGTCCCGAGCATTTCGGTTATTCCCGCAAAGGGTACGGTGTTGTCAAGACAGTGCGCGGCGTAGTATTCGTTGAAGGCGGAGTGAATCTGCGCCTTTATTTCGGGGCAGTAGCGCTCATCGTCCCCTGCGGCCCTGTCGATAAGTACAAGAATACCGCTTCCGACCATGAAGCGGTATTTCCCGGTATTATGTGTTCTGAAGCCGTGAAGGGACAGGGCGTGATTCATGGCACAGGCGAGATCCTCTATGGAATCCGCAAGAGTGCCGTCAAGATCAAAGATACATAGCTTTGTCATCGGGGCGTGTCCTTTCATTTTCTTTTGTTAAGAGAGGTATTCTTTCTTCTTGTGGCAAGCTTGTTGTCCGAGCCGGGGAGACCCGAGCTCTTGTGTCCGCCGCCGAGAGCAGCCGCGGGCAGCTTTTTCTTTCTTACTACTATCATCATTACCACGGCAATAAGCACGAGTATCCCCGAAGCGACGGAGAAGAAGATTATGTCGGACATATTAGGCGAGGTAAGACTGTATTCTAACTCAAGCGCCGTACCCTTGAGCTGAAGCGAAACGGAGCCGTTCTCGGTCTTTGAGAGATCCGCTTTTTCGGTCTCGCCCTCTGATTTATACGAGAAGCTCTTTATTATATCGCCGCTGCGCGCCGTCAGCTTGTAATAAACGGGTGTCTCGGCGTTTTTGCCGATAATTACAGATGAGAGGTCGAGACTGTCGGTGTAGCGCTTTATCGTTCTGAGGGTCATGAACTTGCTTTCGCTCGAATACTTTGAAGAGCTTTTTGCGCCGAATATCTTTGTGAAGATCTCGTTCATATTTTCGGGCGTACCGCTTGCGGTATAGGTGCAGATATAGCCCGTATCTGTAAAGTCCTTGAGAGCGCCGTAGCCGAGGCTCTCTATATAGCTCTTTGTATAATCGGCTGCCTCGTCGCCTGCCGCGCCCTTTTCAAATCTGAAGGTGACCGTCTTGCGGATATTGTCGTTATCGAGGGGAGCCGCCTCTATCTCTATAGAATTGGCGGTGTACTGCTTGCCGTCGTTTATTCTCAGCTTCATATATGAGCCGCCGTATTTTATTGCGGAGACCTTGCCGTATTGGTTGTTCTCAAGAAAATCGTCGGCTACGCGCCACGAGCCGTTCTCGTAAAGCTGACACTCGCTGAGCTCGGTGTTGTCCGCTACCGAATAAACGTATTCAACGGGAACGTTTGTGCCGTTGTTGCCTATGTAGTTTGAAAAATCAAGCTCCTCGTTAAAGGAATTCTGCTCTGCGAGCACGGTGCTGCCCTCTGCCTTGTCAAGATATTCGGCCTCGCCGTATTCGGTGTGCAGAAGCTTCTGCGTGTAGCTTCTCAGCTCGGTCTTGTTTATGTCCTTGAAGCTGACGGTATAATTGTAGGAATTGTTGGAGATGGGCCATTCGGCGGCAGCAGCCGAGGGCGTTACGGAAGCGAAGTAGCCCTTTATTTCGTCGTGTACGCTGTCAAAGGTAGATTGCGAAATGGTGAATATCACCTTTCTGTCGTAATAGGTCTCGGAGTCGTTGAAGTTGCCCTTTTTCTTAACGGTCTCAATGTGTATTCTCTGTATGGGATAGCCGTCGAGACAGTTTACCGAGATAACGGGGTCCGAGGTCTGTGTGTCGTCGTTGAGCGTAACGGTGGTGCGGGTCTCGGCGGTGTCAAAGCTCAGACCGTCAAAGCCCTCTGATGAAGCGCCGTTTGCTATCCAATCACGAAGGAGCTGCGCGCTGCTGAAGTTTTCTTCTATCTTCCAGCCCTTTGTCATGACCGTATTGGGATGAGAGAAGCTCACCATAGTCTGCTGACCGAGAATATCGCTGGTCTGCTCTATGTATTCCTGCCTTGACTTGAAGGTCATCTCAAAGCTGTACTGTATTTTGCCGTCAACGTAGCCCTTTGAAGGGGTCAGCGCGTTGGGGCAGTATTTCTGCACGACCTTTTCGAGGTTAGTCTCTGCATCGGAGCCTGTTTTTATCACGCTCTGCGGAAAGGTCATTACTATCGTCCTTTTGCCGGAGAAATTCTCGCTGAGAGAAAGCGTGGTCTGAAGATCTACGCTCTCGGGCTCCTGCTTTTTGCATGACGGCATAAGCAGCGCGGAGATGACCGCTAAAATGACAAGTATTGAGATACGGATACGGATATTCTTTGACAAGGCTATCACTTCCTGAATTTTATTACACAATTATATTCTACTATTTTATAAATATATTGTAAAGAGTTTTATTGAATAGTAGAAGAGGAAATTTACGGTTCATAAAAATGTGTCGGAATGGCAATAACCTTTGGCTGATTCTGACAAAATAAAAAAAATAATTTGTTACTAAGTAACAAAAATACAATAGTGTAATTGACATAACAATATTGTGATGATAAAATATACATTAGATTTTCATAATTATGGGTGTATTATGTATATATTGCAGTCTGACCGTAATGGTATTTGATACTCTGACAAAAGGAGCTAATAAAAATGACAAGAGTAATAAAAAAGAAAGCACACATCATACTTACCGCAATACTGACCATTATGATAATGCTCACGGCTATCCCTATTCAGAACACGGTGCAGAACAGAGTAGAGGCGGCGGGCTTCACCCTCAGCTCCGGAAGAATGTATTTTGATATAACTGATATTCCTAACAAAAATGAATGGACAAACAGCGTATATCTCTATATTGACGGATGGGGCACCTTCAATAAGATGGATATATGTGAGGGCACTGATATCTATTATATAAATCTTTCAGACTGGAATATGAATGGTGCAGGCTGGTATATGTTCACAAACAAAACCGGCTGGGACAATGTAAATGCAGGCGACAAGAGAAGGACAACAGTTGGCCCGGGAAGTCTGTCAGACGTTTTCAACGGCGGCAAATACTGCTACTGGGCAGGAACATATACTGATATAGACGGTAAAAAGGTGTATGAGATTGCAAGCTCTGCGGTTGCCCGCTATGGAGCTGTCACGGGCGGCACCAAGAAGATATATTTTGATGCCTCCATGTCAAAGCTTTCATACAGAACTGACAACCTCAACAGAAACGGAGCAGCTGAGACAAACCCCGTGCATAAGGTGAGCAATGATGGAAAGTCAAGCTGTATTCCTTATGAGGACGGCAATGTCTACTATTATATCACAGATGCTAACGGTACAAACAAGTGGAACGGTACTATGACCAAGGAAGCAGACAGCGACTTATGGTATGTAATGATTGATCCGTCCGTACATAAGAAGATAAGATTTACCGGATGGGCTAATCCGCTGAACAGCGACGATGCTGCAAACGGCGACGGAACAGCCATGATGACGATACCTACTGACGGCAATGATACCTTCTTTGCGGACACGGGCGACACCGTGGTATATGCCGGAAACGGAGGCAACAGGGGCGGCTATTGGGGTAAAAAGGGAGATCTCCGTGATGCTGAGAAAGCCAAGAATAAAACTGTCGTTCCCGTACCCGATGCAAGCATGACAAAGAGCAATGACGTGCTCTATCTCAACTCCACCTTCTATGATTACTACAGCGATTACGAGCTGAACGGCAGCAACAGGGCAGACTAGAAACTGGGTTCCCTTCAGACAGCTCTCTCAGGCCATGAGCAGCTACTATACGACCAATCAGGTTCCGGCTTCCAATACTATCTATACGGGTCATTTTCAGCCGAATGTAGTTGACTGGGGCTACCCGTTCACTGATCTTAAGGGGACGCTTGGACTAAGCGGCACAGATGATGCCAATTATTTCAAATTCCTTGTTAATAACAACTCAAACCTGTCTTTGTCAGATCAGTCACTGAGCCTGAATTCAGCGACATTCTACAGATATGCTACACAGGGAATTCTTGCAGATACTCTCAATGATGACGGCGACCCGATAATGAAAGGCTCGACTAATGCGGTAATGCCTCATTTCAACAAGGATTTCCTTGAGGGCGAAAACTCAAAGAATGCAAAGCTCGGCAATGTTTACGAGAACGTTGCATTCCCGTTCACAAAGGTTGACCGTGACGACAACGGCATATACTACTGGTCGTTCGATAGTGCGGCAACTACCCTCAAGCTCAGCCGCAACACCAATACTGACACAAATACTCAGTATCCGTATTTCCTTAACAAAATAGCAATGGCTACTATTGAGGATTCGCAGGGCAGACCTACAGAGGCTTCCCGTGCGGGAGATAAGACCATTTACGACAGAACGGTTACCGAGACCAGATCCGACAACGTATGGTGGTCCAAAAACCTCGTCAGCTCAGGCGTTACTCAGGACGGCGAGGACTATCCCTCAAACAAATACGGCTTCTTCCCGCTTAACGACACGAGCATAAACGATAGCAACAAGGCAGGCGCCGCAAAGTATAACTACGGCTTCGGCACAAAGCTTGAGTTTGACTTCACACTTTCAAACGACGGTAATATAAGCATATATAACAACCAGGGACAGCGTGTTACAGCTGCAACGACCTTTAACTTCTCCGGCGACGACGACGTATGGGTATTCATAGACGGCAAGCTCGTTCTTGACATCGGCGGCGACCACGGAAGAGCGTCAGGCTGTATAAACTTTTCTAAAAATCAGTCCTATGACTATTCATATTCCTACAAAAAGGATAAGGGAGATATAACCCCGCAGGATTATCAGAATCATACCGACGTTAACGTCGTAACAAACAGAGTAAATGCGGCAAGCGTTCTCGTCAGTGAGGTAAAGAGCAGCACCAATCATAACGGGAACTACTCCAACGTCGGAAAAGGCGTAAACGATAACGCCACGCAGGAGAGCCTGTGGACGAAGCTCGGCATTATCACTGATGCGCAGAAGGACGAATTCTATAAGTCAACACATACCCTCACCTTCTTCTACATGGAGAGAGGTATGTGGGAGTCGAACATGAGACTTCAGTTCAACTTCCCCGATGACGACAGCATAGAGATCGGCAAGACTATAGATACGTCCAATGTCAATGATGATCTTGTCAAATTCTTTGAGAACGTAGAAATAACGTTTGAGATCGATAACCTCGTTACGCATTACGGCGCTCAGGCAACCACCGTTGAATCCGGCTACAACATAAGTCAGGGCGACATAAGGGACTACGGCTCTGCATCAGGAACGACCCTCAAGCCCGCAGCACGTGCGTATTATACCAGGAGCGGCGAAGATGAACGGCTGGCTACCAATAATAACGGACTGTTCAATCTTAAGAACGGGGAGTCGGCATTGTTCAGCAACCAGTTCAGGCGGGGCAGCTATTTAGGGATAAGCGAGCTGCTCGGGGATATAGATACCGAACTCTATACTACGACATGGACTATGTATGAAAACGGCGAGCCTGTCACAAGCTACGGAGCGAGTACTAAGGTGACGGGAAACATACCGAGCAGTCCGCTTTCAAGTACCGCCTCGGCAACGCATGATAACATAACCATAGACGATAACAGAGTAGAGCAGAAAGATGAATACAGCGGCGGCAATTACAACGCATACAAAACAGCGGCAAAGCCGAACGGCGGCGCGATAGTGTTCAGATCCTACTCCAGACCCGATGACTCGGTCAATATCAAACTGAAGGCTGCCTTTACCAACAAGATCAATACGGGTAAGCTCAAAATTAAAAAGCTCGGTGCATCTGCAAACGAGGTTCTTAACGGTACCTATACGTTTACGGTCACACTCTCGAATATAGGAGGCAGAAGTCTTGGCTACGAGGAAGACGGAGTTCCAATAGACACCCACACCTATACGTTCACCCTTGATCCCGGTGAACAGCACACTATCTCGGGCATACCCGTAGGAACGGAGTATACAATAGTTGAGACGGTGGACGATGACTCGACTCTTGCCGATGTCACGGGCGCAGACAGCACAGTCAGCGTAAACAAGACCACAAGAACGGTAACGGGTACTATCTCCTACGATGCAGACAGCACAACAAAGGGTGAGACGGACGAGATAACGTTCAAGAACACCAAAAAAGAGCTTATGGATATAGAGATCATCAAGAGATGGGACAGACTGCTCGGCACCTCAGTACCGGCAAACGTATATCTCTGCCTGCAGTATACCACCACCCCGAACGAGGAAGCCTCATGGACGGCGGTAGACGGCTACAGCAAGCTTGAACTGACGGCAACAAAAACAGGCGTTGAGATAGGTACTGTCAGCGTAAATACCCCCGGAGGATGGGTGGAGGATACTGTAGATTGGAAGTACACCATAAGCGGTCTTGAAAAAGCCGACGCCAACAACAACGCCTACTATTACAGACTGAGAGAATATGACAGCACAGGCAATACCCTGCTTGCTCCTCTCGGAAAGTACAGCACCAAGTTCACGGTAAGCTACGACGTTGTCAACTATATTTCGGCGGATTCGACAGTTCATTCTCTCAATGTAAGAAACACCTATACCTACATAAATATGCCCGGAACAGGTGTATCTCCTGTAATCAACTTCACAGTAATCGGTGTATCCGCTCTTGCATTGGCGGTCATTGCACTACTGATATACAAAAAACGGCTGCAGAAAGCAGCCGTAAAAAACGATGAAAGAAGGGGGCAATAAGGCAAAAGGACCTCTGACTTAATAATTTAATATGGCAGTACGATAGTCGTGCGGATCGCCTGCCATATTTATACCGACCCGCACGACAAAAAAACTGTTTTGGAGGTAAAAACAATGAAGAGAAAGACTTTCGGGAAAGCAGGCGCAGCCGTTCTCACAATGGCTATGCTTCTTTCAATGGGTGCTATGGCAGCTCCCGTCAGCGCAGCAGGAACAGCACTTGAAGATGGCACAAAGATCGAGGTACAGGCAAAGCAGGGAACGTTCAAGCTCTTTAAGGTAGCAGAGGCAA
>CACWNZ010000067.1 GCA_902762335.1 uncultured Ruminococcus sp.
TCTGTGATGCGGCTGTTCTTATGGGCGTATTTTCTGATAAGCCCTTCAAAGTCCGGCATTGTCGCAGTGAGAAAAACCGCTTCGCTGTTCAGCAGCTTTGTAAGGTATGATACCGCGCGCAAACAGGGCTGAAGATAATCAACGGGCATTAAATGCGCTTCGTCAAAAATTATAATGCTGTCCGCCATGTTGTGCAGCTTTCTCAGTCTGCCGCGCTTATTGTTATACAGAGACTCGAAAAACTGTACGGACGTAGTAACTATTATATCTGCGTTCCAATTTTCTGTGACCTTCCTTATCAGCTCTCTGTAGTCCTCGTCCTTATCGGTATCGTCTATGCAGAAGGACGACTGATGACGAAGAATATTTGCGCTGTCCCCGAAAATATCCTCAAACACGGATACCGTCTGGTCTATTATGCTGTTGTAGGGTATGACGTAAATTATGCGTTTTTTTTCCTTCAGCAGGGCTCTTTCAAGGGCAAATTTCATACTGCACAGGGTCTTGCCGCTGCCCGTGGGCATATCCATGAGATATATCTCCGAGTCTGTACCGATCCTTTCATAGACCTGCCGCTGAAGAGCCGAGCGCGCTTTCTGCAGTCGGGTCTTGGCTGAAAATCCCGAGAGCCTTTTATCAAGCCTGCTGAGACATTCCCGCAGATCGGAGCGGAGCTCCTGTTCTCTGCGCCCGCTGCAAAACTCTGCCGTATCTATAGAATCGGCATCCGTCAGGCAGGAGAATAGGTATCTTACGGCAAACGCAAAGGATTCGATCAGGCTTTCGTCATCATAAGCGGTCTTTCCGAGAAAAGCGTTCAGCTCGTTGCGGTCGGGCTTGTATATAGAAAGCTCCGCTTTGTAGTCGGAGTGATCCTCAAGCAGAGGCTCTCTCCTGAGTCGTCCGTGAAGGGTGCTGTCGTCCTTGGTATCCTGCATGGTGCCGCCGTCAGGTATTCCCGAGTGATGTCCTGCGATACAGTATTGTATAAGCAGAGTCATAGGGCTTTTGCCGAAAAGCCTTTCCGCCTCTATCGCTCCGCAGGTCGAGTGCTCCACTCTTGTGTTTCTGCCGTACAGGAGCTTTTTCTGAAAAGACTCCTGATACTTGCCTATATCGTGCAGCAGACCCGTAACGTACGCTATATTTTTCATCGGTCCTACGGCAAACCGCCGCGCGGCTTCGGCAGTGTTTAACGAATGCTCCCGTATCGACTGAGTCTCATCGGAGCAGGCTTTTGTGTGCGCGATTTTCATGTAATATCATCACCTTTCTGACAAGACCTTTTTATTTTATTGTATCAGATCCCATTCACTTGTCAAGAACTTATATGCAAAGTGCTGTACTAAAAAACGTCCATCTATTCCGGCGTATTCGGCTGTCATCAATATTTCAAATAAATACGGCGCACAGTTTCCGTCGGCGAAATATAATTGAGGACAGTCCTGCGGAGGGGAGGGGTCCGGCGACCTGACGGGGAAGTCTGCCTGATGGAGAGAAAGCCGGCGATATATGCGAGAAAATCGGTTTTCCGAGAGGACAGCATTTCTATCGGATCGCAGATAGAAACGTGCAGGTACGAGACGAGGGGGCAGGAGCACCTTGTCTATCAGGATAACGGCTACAGCGGCAAAAACACCGACAGACCCGGTTTTCAGCGTATGGTAACGGATATAAAAGCCGGACTTATCAGCAAGGTGATAGTATATAAGTTAGACAGAGTGAGCCGAAGCGTGCTTGACTTTTCGGGGCTTATGGATCTGCTCGGCAGGTACAACGTGGATTTTGTATCTGCGACCGAGCATTTTGATACGTCAGATCCTATAGGCAGGGCTATGCTGAATATCTGTGTGGTTTTTGCTCAGCTTGAAAGGGAAACGATACAGCAGCGTGTCGTTGATGCCTACGCAAGCCGCAGCAAAAGAGGCTTCTATATGGGCGGCAGGCTGCCCTACGGATTCGGTAAGGAGCCTTTGACCATTGACGGCGTAAGGACGTCTGCGTACGTGCAGGAGCCCGACGAGGCTGCGGATATTTCGCTTATTTATGAGCTGTATTCAAGACCGTCAGCGACCTTAGGCGACGTTATGCGGGAGCTTGAAGCAAAAGGACTCGGTACAAACCGCAGAGGCAGGCATTGGAACACGGCAAGGCTTTCCGAGATTATGAGAAATCCGATCTACACCACCAATGACATCTGTATCTATGAGTTTTTCAAAGCACAGGGCAGTAATATGATAAACCCGCCCGAAGAGTTCGACGGCGTGACAAGTCAGTATCTTTTCAGCGGCGCGAATACAAACCGCAAAACCTGGGATCTGACGGGTCAGAATATTGTCATTGCGCCGCATAGGGGCTTTATACCGCCTGATATCTGGCTGGCTTGCAGAAGAAAGCTCCTCGGCAATCATCAGGTCAGGACCTGCAAGGCGAAGAACTCTTTTCTTGCGGGCAGGATAAAATGCGGTAATTGCGGATATGCGGCTGTGGTCAGGTTTTCGCAGAGGAGCAAGGGACAAACCGGGTATTTTATTGATACGGGTCGGACAGAGAATCATTGCTGCGCTCATAAGCTGCCGACGATCCGCGCTGACGAATTTGAGAATATCATTATCGACAGGATAAGAGCAAAGCTGTCCGAGCTGACGATACGGGCAGACACAAACGTCAAGGACGAATTGCTTGAAATGATCGGTAATACCGAAGCCCGGATATTGAAGATTGAGCAGGAGATCGAAGCTCTTGTGGATAAGATCGCGTTACCTGATATTGACAAAACAACAGTCAGATACGTAAATGAAAGGATCGCTAAGCTCGACGGGCAGAAAACAGAGCTGTCCCGTGAAGCCGACAGGCTCAGAGCTGACAGGCGCAAAAGGGTCGGAACGGACAAAAAGGTGCTTCATAACGTAATGGATAAGTGGAACGAATTGTCGTTTGAGGACAAGAGAAGCGTAACGGAGCTGCTTATCGAAAAGATCCTTTTATTTCCCGACAGGATAGAGATACGCTGGAGGGCGTAGAGGCATACGGACAGACGAAAAAACGGCGCTGTTTTTTCTTTCACCTTTATGAAGGATCGATAATGTTATTAATTTGTCATAATGCACAAAATTATTGACAATAGCTCGGGAGATAGGTATAATATTTTTATGGAAGGCGCATTATTTGAGGCGCTCGATTCTGCTTTTTTCGTAAAAGCATATATGGAGCCGATCACAAAAATGTGACACCATTATAAACAAAAATGATCAAGGAGGAGTAGTATGAAAAAAACCTATGCGTTGACACCGGCACAGAATATGCACTATCAGTGGATCAGGGAGTATAAGACACAGCAGGTGTCGGGACTCAGTATCGTGGCTGCTTTTCAGGCTGATATCGATATTCCGCTGCTGAAAAGGAGCATTGATCTTGAACAGGAAAGATATGCCTGCCTCAGACTGCGATTCACCAAGCCCGATGAAGACGGAAATATACAGCAGTATATCGCCGATTGGGAAGAACAGGATTATAAAGAGTATGATCTGACCGACAAGACGATGAAGGAAGCCGATGACATTATGCAGCATTGGGCATACGAGACGTTTGACGGCGATGATATCCCTATGTGTGAATTCCGTATTGTCAGGCTCCCCGAAAACTACACGGGCTTCTTTGTCCACATGGATCACAGACTGAACGATTCCGTAGGCGTAGCGGTAATGGCTACCGATATCATGAACCTGTATAAGCACCTTAAATTCGGCGAGGATTATCCTGCTCCTCTTGCTGATTTTGAAAAGGTGCTGGTGTCGGATCTCGAAAAGGCAACTAACGAAAAACGTCTTGCAAAGGCAAAGCGTTTCTGGGACGAAGAGCTTGATACCTACGGCGAGCCGCTTTATTCCGATATACAGGGACCGTCTGTGCTTGAGGAGGCGCGCAAAAGACATAACGATCCGAATCTCAGAGCAGTCGATATCGAGAGGAAGGAGCTTTTTGTTGCCGTTAAGGACTATCAGCTTGAGGTAGACAGTATGCAGCGAGCGATCAACTTCTGCCTTAACAATCAGATCTCTCCGACCAATCTTATCCTTCTTGTCATAAGAACGTACCTTTCAAAGATGAACAACGGTCAGGAGGATATCACTATCGAAAACTTTGTTTCCCGCCGTTCAACACGCGATGAGCTTACGTCCGGCGGCAGCCGTGTGATCTGCTTCCCCTGCAGAACAGTGATCCCGGGAGATACAACGTTTATAGAGGCCGCAAGAATCATACAGAACCACCAGAACCGCATATATATGTACAGCGGCTATGATCCCGAGCTGATCAGAGCAGAGATGAAAAAACGCTACAATACCCCCGATGACACCACCTACGTCAGCGTTTATCTGACCTACCAGCCGCCGCTGAATACAAAGGATCTTAATCCTAATGCGGAAAAAATGCCCGTGTACGTCAAATGGTTTGCAAACGGCGCCGCTACAAAGAAAATGTATCTTACCGTTTCTCATCTGCCTGACAGAAAGCTCAACTTCTCTTATCACTATCAGACGGTACAGCTTACGGAGAACGATGCGGAGCGTATGTATTATTACATGATGCGTATTCTTTTCAGGGGCATTGAAGACCCGGGCAGAACGATCTCCGAGATCATTGACATGGTATAAACGATAAGATGCAGGTGTCTCATCAACACGGCAAAATGCATGATACCTTAGCGGCAGAGCGGACATTTGCTCCTCCGTTACGTCAACTCCGTGCCGCTTCCGTAAAATGCTGAAACCCATTAAAAATTTCTGAAAGGGGCTCTATTTATGGAAATCGAAAAAAAATTCAAGGAAGTTGCAGAACGCTATTGCCCGGTCAAGGCAGAGGACATTACCAACGACATGAAGCTCCGTGATGATCTCGGACTCAGCTCACTTGACCTTATGACCCTGCTGGGGGATCTTGAGGATGAATTGGATATTGAGTTTGAGTTCAGCGAGGACGACAGCAAGCTTGCGGGTATTGTGACCGTTGAAGATGCTATCGAGCTTCTCAGGGAGTATTCCGAAGCCGAATAAGGGGAGATAATATGAAGAAAACTATCTTTACAATGTGGAAGAGATGCGAGGAGCAGTATGCTGATCTTCCTGCCGTTCGCTGGCTTGTAAAAAAAGAGGTGCAGGAGCGCAGCTACGGTGAATTGGCAGCCGCTGTTGCCGAAATAAAAAAAGGCTTCACAGCTCAGGGATTCTCGCATAAGCATATTGCGCTTATCGGTACTGCTTCGGCAGAATGGATACAGGCTTATATGGCGGTGGTAACAAGCAGTAATGCTGCCGTCCCTATGGACTCCGGTCTTCCTGCGGAGGATATCATAGACCTGGTGTACCGTTCGGATTCCGAAGGTGTTTTTCTTGACGAAAAATTTGCTTCTCTTGCGGCGCAGATCAGGGAAAAATGCCCTCTTGTAAGAAAAATATGGATGCTCTCGGGAAATGCCGTTGAAGGCACGGAAACCGTTGCGGACCTTATCGCATCGGGAGAGGGCTGCAGCGAGTCCGAGCCTCCCGAAGAGGACGACGTTTCTATGATCGTTTATACCTCCGGTACAACAGGAAAGAGCAAGGGCGTAATGCTTACACAGAGCAATCTTTACTGCAATATCGAGGCGGTTCTTTATGAAGAGGGTCCCGGACTTGTGTTCCTCAGCGTTCTTCCCGTTCATCACGCCTTCTGCCTGACGATGGACTGGCTCAACGGCTTCTGGATGGGCTCTGTTCTGTGCATAAACGACAACCTCAGGCACATGATAAGAAATATAAGCATATACAATCCTGACGTAATGCTTATGGTGCCGCTCATGCTCGAAACGATCTATAAGCGTCTTAAGTCCTTTGGCGATGAGGTTCCGCCTGAGGTGCTTGCGCAAAAGGTTTTCGGTCCTAAGCTCAAGCGTATATTCACAGGAGGCGCTCATCTTGATCCTTATTACATAGGTGAGTTTGAAAAATACGGCATCAAGGTATACGAGGGCTACGGAATGTCCGAATGCTCACCCGTTATCACAAATAACAGAGAGGGCGCCTGCAGACCCGGCTCCATAGGAAGGGCGCTTTCAAATGCCGAGATCAGATTTGAAAACGGCGAGATACTTGTCCGCGGCTCAAGCGTTATGAAGGGCTATTACAAAATGGAGAAGGAAACCGAGGAGACACTTAAGGACGGCTGGCTGCATACGGGCGATAAGGGTTATATGGACGAGGACGGCTTTATCTTTATCAACGGCAGAGTCAAAAATCTGATAATTCTTTCCAACGGAGAGAATATTTCACCCGAAGAGATAGAAGATCATCGTGACCGGCGAGGATAACCTGCTCACCGCGCGGATCTATCCCGAACAGGATCAGATAAAGGACATGAGCCCCGATGAGGTAAGCTCCGCTCTGCAGAAGATCCTTGACGGATACAATAAATCGCAGCCGACCTATAAACAGCTTTCGAGGCTCGTTGTAAGAAAGTATCCTTTCTTCAAAAACGCCTCAAGAAAAATCATTCGTACAGAAGTATTGAGAGATGAACCTATTTGAATAATATTGCAAACCTGAAGGAAACATATTATACGCATATTTCCGGCACGGACGGTCTGCCGCTCAGTGTCCTCAGAATAGAGCCTGAAAATCCCGATGACATAACGGGCATAGTTCAGATGGTGCACGGGAAGAACGAGCACAAGGGACGCTATGCCGCATTCATGCGCTTTCTTGCGGCTCACGGCTATATTACGATAGTAAACGACCACCGCGGTCACGGCGACAGCGTTCTTGATCCTGATGACAGAGGACTTTTCTATGAGGGCGGTTACAAAGCGCTGATAGAGGATATCCATGAGATCACGCTCGAGGTCAGGGAATATGCCGCCGAAAAATGCGGCAGAAATGACCTTCCGCTGGTGCTTTTGGGTCATAGCATGGGGTCGCTGGCTGCAAGGTGCTATATCCGTAAATATGATGCGGATATCGACAAGCTGGTGCTGACAGGCTCCCCGGCTAAATCCGATAAGATAAGACAGGGACTTACGCTGCTGAAATGTCTGAAGCTGTTTGAGGGCTATAAGTACCGTTCAAGGCTTGCCAAAAAGCTGATAATGGGAAACAGCTTTGAGCGCAGATTCAGACGTGAGAAGCTGCATAACTCGTGGACAAACTCCATGAGAGAGGCTGTTATCGAGCATAATAACGATCCGCTGTGCAGGTTTAACTTTACGCTGAGCGGATATGAGGAAATGCTTAAAATGGCGATGCTTGCCTATACGGGAGGATTTGAGCCTAAGAATCCGGAAATACCTATAAGCTTTTTTTCGGGTGAGGACGATCCATGCGCGGTTTCCTTGCTGAAGATGGTGGAAGCGGTGGATTTTCTGAAAAAGCTTGGCTATCGGAACGTCAGATGTAAGCTGTATAAAGGAATGCGCCATGACGTTCTTCATGAAAAGCGCAAGCAGCGTGTTTATGAGGATATACTGAATTTCATTGAGGCTTAGCTTTCCTTCCCTAAGGGAGACCGGGCGCTTGCTTCAGAAAAACAGCACGGACCGCGGATCGGTTTATTAAAAAAGCCGATCCTGCGGTTCTTGTATTTTGTAAAAGCTGACTTGCAGACCGTCTGCGCCAAACGCTGTGAACAGCCGCAGGAAATTATCTTTTGAGAATAAGCGCAGAGCTGCTTATCGGGAAAAGCCCCTTTTTCCCGACAGGATAGATATATTGCATTTTGTACGCTTCGGCGAGACGCTGCGGATCGTAACGGATAAGCTTGACAGTAAGAATTTCTACTCATTCAATCCCGGATTTGACGGGCAGTGTAAAAAATGATACTAAGACCGCCCCGAATGACGATCTCATCGGGGCGGTCTTTTTTGCCGCAGGAATGCCGTGTCGTACGAAAATATCACATTGGCGGATTGTCGCATAATAATGAGAAAAATGATAATAAATCAAAACGGGAGTTATTTTCCTTGATAAATAAGGAATAATATAGTATAATAAGTGTGAGCTGATTGCTAAAGGAGGCTAAGAGATGGATCTAACAGGAAAATCCTGTCCTATATGCTCACAAGAATTCACCCCTGAGGACGACGTAGTCGTTTGCCCGAAGTGCGGCGCGCCATATCACAGGAGCTGCTATTCGGAGAAGGGAAAATGTATATTTACCGATCTTCATAAATCAAAAAAGACCTGGAAGGAAACGCTTGATGAAGAAAAAAAGACTGACGGCGACGAGCCCGATGAACGGTCAGACAGCATAAAATGCCCCGAATGCGGGGCGGAAAATCCTAAATTTTCGATAATATGCAAATCGTGCGGCAGCTTTTTGTCAAAGGATATAAAAAGTGTATCGTTTGGCGGTGATTCAGGCAGCGCAGGCGGTCAGAATACGGGCGCCGAAGGCGTACCGTTCTCGATATTTCTCGATCCTATGGGAGGAGTTCCGCAGGACGAGGATTTTGACGGAGTAAGCGGCGCCGAGCTGTCAAGGTACGTTCAGGTGAACACGTCCTATTATCTGCCCGTGTTTGCAAGAATGAAAAGCATGGCAAAAAACCGCTTCAACTTCTGCGCTTTTCTGTTTACGGGCGCATGGTACCTTTACAGAAAGCAGTATCTGAAGGGAACGATATTATCCCTTCTGTACGTCGCCATAGAGATAGCGTCTATGGTCACGTCGGCGACGTTCGCCGTACCTCTTATGAACGAGGCGGCGGAGTATTACGGCGGCTCAAGGTACGTCAGCGGAATGGAATACGTCTCATGGGTGTATAACAACAAATCGGCGGGCGACGTTTTTCTTATGCTGCTGCCCGAGATATGCCTTGCTGCTTTGCTGACGATGAGGATAATATGCGGACTGAGAGGAAACAAGAGCTACTTCAGGCATTCGGTGAGAACGATCAAATTTATCAAGCTGATGCAAAAGAGCGAGGCTTCCGAGGATACCGCAGAAGACCCGGAGACCGAAGCCTTAGAAGCAGAAACGCTGCCCCGTCAGCTCTCAAAAAAGCTGAAGGAGGCGGGCGGAGTGAACAAGGCGGTAGCATGGATGTGCTTTGCCTGTTATCTGATACTGTCATTTGCACCTATGTTCATAAAATAAATTAAACGGAGGTATTTAACATGAAAGTCAGAAAAGCCGTCATTCCCGCAGCCGGTCTCGGCACCAGAGTGCTGCCGGCAACAAAGTCCATGCCCAAGGAAATGCTGACGATAGTTGACAAGCCCGCAATACAATATATTGTGGAAGAGGCTGTCAATTCAGGCATTACGGACATTCTCATCATCACTAACAGGGGAAAGGGCGTTATCGAGGATCACTTTGACCGCAGCCCCGAATTGGAGGAAAGACTGCTTGCCTCGGGCAAAAAGGACGTTTACGATCAGGTCGTTTCTATCTCCAAGCTTGCAAATATCTATTTCGTAAGACAGAAGGAGACGAAGGGACTCGGTCATGCGGTAAACTGCGCAAGATCCTTCGTCGGAGACGAGCCCTTTGCGGTGCTTTACGGAGACGACGTTATCATAGGCGAGGACCCCGCCTGCGGACAGCTTATAAGAGCTTATGAGAAATACGGCAAGGCAGTAGTCGGCATTAAAGAGGTTCCCGAGGACGCTATTTCAAAATACAGCTCTCTCAAGCTCGAGCATCTTGACGGCAATGAATACAGCTGCACGGATATGGTGGAGAAGCCCAAGACAAAGGAAGAGGTGCTCTCGCTGTTTTCTATTTTAGGCCGCTGCGTTCTCACACCCGATATCTTTGATATACTTGACAAGACCGCCCCCGGCGCGGGAGGTGAGATACAGCTTACCGACGCTATGAGAACTCTCGCACGTACGGTCGGCATGACAGGTGTGGATTTTACGGGCAAGCGCTATGATATGGGCGACAAGCTCGGCATTCTTCAGGCTACCGTAGAGATAGCCCTTGCAAATCCCGTTCTCGGCGAAAGCTTCAGAAAGTACCTCAAGGAGCTCTCCGCAACGCTGTGAAAGCGATAAGCGGAAAATCGGATAATAATTCTGTCGGCTATTTCTTATTATCATATTGAAAAGCTTGCCGGAATATAGTATTATATAATAATGGAATTTGCTCTGCCGTTAAAAGCGGAGTCTCAGACAAAAAAAGATCAAGGAGGAAATAACAATGGCTGTTACCCTTAGCGATAAGCATCTGAAGGATTTTATTTCAAGTGAGGAGTATGCTTCTATAGCTCCCCAGATATCTGCCGCGCACACTCTTCTTAAGGATAAGAAGGGTCTCGGCGCAGAATTCACAGGCTGGGTCGAGCTTCCCGAGAAGTATGACAGGGAGGAGTTCGACAGGATAAAGAAGGCCGCCGAAAGAATAAAGAAGAATACCGACGTTTTTGTCGTTATCGGCATAGGCGGCTCGTATCTCGGCGCAAGAGCCGCTATCGAGTTCCTAAAGTCACCCAACTATAACGCTCTCCCCAAGGATACCCCCGATATTTACTTTACGGGCAATTCAATAAGCTCAACGGCTCTCTCCGAGCTTCTTAAGATCTGCGAGGGCAAGGACGTATCCGTAAATATGATCTCAAAGTCAGGCACGACCACCGAGCCTGCGATAGCCTTCAGAGTATTCAGAGAGCTTCTTGAGAAGAAGTACGGCAAGGAGGGCGCAAGAGAGAGGATCTTCTGCACCACGGATAAGGAGAAGGGAACGCTCAAGAGCCTTGCAACAAAGGAGGGCTATGAGACCTTCGTAGTACCCGATGACGTCGGCGGACGCTATTCCGTACTTACCGCGGTAGGACTTCTTCCGATAGCCGTTGCCGGCTGCGATATAGACGCCCTTATGAACGGCGCCGCTGCCGCAATGAACGAGCTCAGCGTTGACGATATAGAGAAGAATGCCTGCTATAAGTATGCCGCAGTAAGGAATATCCTTTACCGCAAGGGCAAGAGCGTAGAGCTTCTCGTAAGCTACGAGCCCGCCTTCACGATGATGAACGAGTGGTGGAAGCAGCTTTACGGCGAGAGCGAGGGCAAGGACAACAAGGGACTTTTCCCCGCATCGGTAGTGTTCTCAACGGACCTTCACTCAATGGGACAGTATATTCAGGACGGCGCAAGGATACTCTTCGAGACGGTCGTTCAGATAGATAAGCCCAAGTATGAGCTCACCTTAGGCACCGACCCCGAGAACGTTGACGGACTTAACTTCCTCTCGGGCAAGACCGTAGATTTCGTAAACAAAAAGGCGTTTGAGGGTACCGTTCTTGCTCATACCGACGGCAAGGTGCCCAACGTTGTTCTCAACATTCCCGAGGTAAACGAGTTCGAGCTCGGCTATCTTATCTATTTCTTCGAGAAGGCGTGCGCAATCAGCGGCTATACGATGTGCCTCAATCCCTTTAATCAGCCCGGCGTTGAAAGCTATAAGAAGAATATGTTTGCTCTGCTCGGCAAGCCCGGCTATGAGAAGATGAAGGACGAGCTTGAGGCAAGGTTAAAATAATCCCGATAAAGCTTACAAAACGCATTGACAATAAATCCGTTTTATTGTAATATTTATATATGGTAATCAACCTCGTTGATACATATTTTAAGGAGGCAAAAACAATGGTCACACTTATCATCGGCAAAAAAGGAACAGGAAAGACAAAAAAGCTCATCACTCTTGCAAATGATGCCGTAGAGGCTTCAAACGGCAACGTAGTAGTTATCGAGAAGGGCTCGAAGCTTACATACGACGTTACCCATAAGGCAAGACTTATAGACACCGAGCAGTATTCTATCAGCGGTTATGATGCTTTCTTCGGTTTCCTCAGCGGTCTTTGTGCAGGCAACTATGACGTAACCGACGTACTTATAGATTCCACACTCAAGATCGGCGGACAGGATTTCTCCGCTTTCTCCGATTTTATCCAGAAGATCAACGTTCTTGCGGCAAAGACTGAGACAAAGTTCACCTTCCTCGTTTCTGCCGACGAAAAGGAGCTCCCCGAGAGCCTTGATGCAGTTACCGTAAAGATCTGATGACAGATTTGTAAAATCAAAACGGCTGCCGTGCTTTGGTGCGGCAGCCGTTTTTATAACGAAAACAACAGGCGGGACAGCTTCGTTTGATGCTGTCCCGCCTGAGTTTACTGTTCGGAAAGGGTGTTTATAATGCGCCATTCGTCAAGCAGGGCTTTAAGGCTCCATGCGGCATTTGCGGGGCTTGTAGATGGCAGCTTTACGGGTACGATGCCCGTTTTTTCTCTCTGATATTTCATATACAGTCTGTAAGCGGTATTTCCGTTTGTGACGATGCGAGCTATCCTGCTGTGCCTGAGCACGCTGTCAAGGTCGTTCGGGATCACGCCGGTTATGCTGCTGTCGGACGAGCCCGTTATCTCGCAGCTCTGTATAACGTCCCACAGCGCAAGGTGATTCTTCAGTATCAGCTCCCGCTTCTCATCAATACTGCGCGGAACCGGGCTGCCGAACAGCTCTGCAATGACTCTCCAGAACCTGTTCTGAGGGTGACCGTAGTAAAAGCCCGTTTCCCTCGACTTGACCGAGGGAAAGCTGCCCAATATCAGTATTCCCGAATCCCCGTCAAACACGGGCTCAAAGGTGTGTTTCTCCCGCATAATGCAGCCTCCTCAGCGTATCCTGAAGCTTCTCTCGCCGGGGAACAGGGGGACGATAACGGACTCAATGCTTTCAATGCTGACGTATCTTCCTCTTTGTATCGCGATAATTACGCTGTTTATCTGCTCCTCCGTACCCTGAAGCTCCATGCTGACCGATCCGTCATAGTTGTTCTTGACCCAGCCCGTACAGCCGTAAAGATCGGCTGCATGGCTTGCGCGGTAGCGGAATCCCACGCCCTGCACCCAACCGAAAAAGGTCATTCTTTTTCTTATCATTTCAGCATCGCTCATATCCAAGCCCGTCCTTCTGTATTGTTTTCACGCCAAGAGGACAGAGCGCCCCTGAGAAAGCCCTGTCCTGCTGTATCGCTATGGCTGTCAGAAGCCTCTGCCGCCCATATTGCCTCTGCCGCCTCCGCCGCCCATCATGGACTGCGGGATAGAATCTACCTGCTCGCCGTTGATTATTATAGTGCCGCCGTTGTAGGTAGCCGTGCCGTCATAGTCGAAGGACGACATTGTAGCAGTTATATTGAT
>CACWNZ010000068.1 GCA_902762335.1 uncultured Ruminococcus sp.
ACTGCGTCCTGCGCTGCAAAGAAAAACGGAACGACTACGCTCTATACCAAATCAAACAGCAAGCCCGAAAAGGCGCTCTCAACGGGTAAACGAACGATACAGGGCGGAGAAGATCATCAGGTAGTATTCACAAACAGGAAAATATCCTGTGACGTGACCATAACCAAGATAGTCGACATGACCTACGGCTTATTGACCGAAAGGGAATACTCCGCTCATGAGTTCGGCTATGATATAGTTCTCAAGGGTCTCGGCGATCTGAAGTACAACGAGATCATGGTAGAATTCACTAAAAAGGGCGCGGTAGGCTCGATAAGAAGGACTCTTGCCGAGGTCATGAGCATGACGGAACAGGCAGGAGAGCAGCAGACAGCGGAAACGGTGAGCTTCACGATCACGCTTCACCATAATGACTCCTTCAGGATAAGGAATCTGCCCTATAACGCCTCGTGCATGATAACCGAGCAGGCTGCCGAAAACTATACCGCAGCCTATACCGTCAGCGCAAACGACGGCGCCGTTCTTCAGGCAGAGCCGAGGTCAAACAGCAGGCAGAACACGGCTCTTGCCCTTTCCGCCGAGGAAAAGATCGACACCGCCGACAAGGACATCGAATTCGTATTCACAAACAGGTATGATCTCAGACCCTACGCTCTCCCCGCAGCGGGTACCGACGACCTCAGACCCGCTATTGCGACAGCGTTCCTCGGGCTGCTGCTCTTTGCAGGCATATTCTTTTTCGCCGGCAAAAGGCGCAGAGATAACTAAAACGAATAAACGGCAGATACTGTCTTGCGGCGGTATCTGCCGTTTTTCTGTCTTGAGCCGAGATGCAGCTCCGGTCATCGTAAAAACGGAGCGGGTCAATATACAATAATTCGTACAGGCTTGTAAACGGCTGTTGAATAACCTGAGCAAAAGTGATAGTATATAATAAACGTATAGTTTTTCATTATGAAAAACAGGTTTGCTCATATATAAGGCGGTGAAGGATTTGAACATTTTTGATATAGTGGGAGCTGATTTTTTCAAGCCTCTCTCGGGGCAAAATAAGGAAATATATTATGATTGCCTCAGCATCATTTTCCGCGCCTACAGAACCGAGTCGTCATTCGGCATTGACAGGGAGATACTGATGTCAGAGCTGACGGACTACTTTGATAAGAATAATGACTCGGATATTATATCCGACGAGGACGGAGAGATCTTTCATGACCCCAAATCAAAGGCGTCTGAGTTTCTGCGGAGGCTGAAACGCTGCGGCTGGATCGAATCCGAGTTCTCGAACGACCGCAGAGAAAAGATAATAATGCCCGGCTATTCGGTCGATATGCTTAAAGTAATGGAGGGTCTCGTAAGAAAGAACGATGCCGAGTATCAAAGCGAAATATCCGCTATATATTCTATACTTGTCAACGAAGAGCTGCTTGACCACCCGTATCCTCAGATAATCATGCCCGTATATGAACATACCATGAAATTCTTTACCGAGCTGAAAAAGCTGAATACGGATATAAGAAAATACATTGACGAGCTGACGGACGGTCAGACTCCGGAGGAGATAATGGAGCATTTCTTCGGGTATAACGAGCGGATAGCCTCAAAGGCGTATCACAGACTTCATACCGGCGAGAGCGTTGCAAGATTCAGAAATAAAATAGTCAGCAATCTTAATTTGCTTTTAGAAAATGCTGACGTAATGAATAAATCCGCTATTCTTCGCCTGCTTGCAGATGATCTGAACAGGGAGGAAGAATACGGTCCCGACGATGATGCAAGCGACGAGGTCTGCCGTATATTCAATCTTTTCCCGCAGAGCTTTATCAACGGTGAATCACTGAAAGCCGTAGCGATCTCGCGAAAAATCAGGAACGTCGCGGAAATTTATACCCCGCAGCTCATGTCTGAGGAGGAACGGGAGCAAAGACGACAAAAAATACTTGAGAAAAACAAAAACCGTTTCTCCCGAAAAAACGTCAGCGCTTTTGTTGCCCGGCTCCTTAAGGATAAGCCGTCGATAAAAGCCTCGGAGATAGATATAACCTGCAAAAGAGATATGATGAGGATAATATTTATCAATCTCTACGGCAGGGATAAGCGGTCGGACTTCATAATTATTCCGCTTCAGGAACAGATCAGCAGAGAGGGTTTTTCGTTCCGTGATTTTACGATAAAAAGGAGGGTGAAGTAAATGGATTTTTCTGAGCTGTTAGGTGACGTACCAAAGGAAAAATTTCGTGTGACGGCAAACAAGCTGCTTAACGAATGCTTCCTTCTTAAGTGCTGTGACGACACAAAAAAATACTACTATTATGTGCTCAATAATAAAGAGCTGTTCGAGTCGTTTTTTGATCTTCTCGGGTACGAGCTGAATATTATTAAGGACTTCGGAATGATATCCGTTTCAAACAGCTTCGGAACGGGGCGTATCCAACTGAAAAAACCGGAGAGTATCATTCTGCTGCTTATCAGGCTTATTTATATCGAAAAGAGCAGGGAGCTTTCTCAGATAAACGAGGTTCTCGTTTCGGTAGATGATATATATGAAAGATACAGAACGCTCAGGCTCAAAAGAGTTCTTAGCAAAGTAGTTATGCGCACGTCGCTCTCCAAGCTGAAAAGGTATCATATAATAAATAATCTTGACTCGGATATGGGAGATCCCGAAACGAGAATACAGATCTACCCATCCGTGACCCTCGCAGTCAGGTCGGCGGATCTTGAGGAGCTTTACAGGTCGGGCAGGGACAAGCTCGAAACCTATCCGGAAGGCGGTGATGCAGATGAACAGGACGATGAAGAAGCTTCGGAGGATTAAGCTGGTAGGGTGGCATTTTTTTGAGAATGAGACCATAAGCTTTGCCGATTCAAATCTGCTTTCGGGAGAAAACGGCAGCGGCAAATCAACTATACTCGATGCGATCCAGCTTGTACTGACAACGGATACAAGGCATTTCAACAATGCGGCAAACAGCAACAGCAAGCGGGACGTAAGAAACTACGTGCGCGGAAAGACAGGCGAAGAGGGAACGACCGCATATAAGCGCAGCGGAAGCGTAATTTCTTATATTGCGCTGGAGTTCTATGAGGAGAGCCGTGATCGCTGCTTTGTTATAGGCGTAAAGATAGATTCGCCTGACGCGGAGAGCGACCCGAGGAAAAAATGGTTTTGCGAGGAAGGCACACTTGACGATCTCAGCTTTATTGTCAACAACAAGCCCGCCCTTGACGATCAGTTCAGGAATAAGGGCAAAAAGATAAGCTTTATCAATCAGTCCTCTCAGGCTCGCGATCGTTTTCTGTACCGCATGGGAAATCTTCAGGATACCTTCCGCGATCTTGTAATAAAATCCATAGCCTTCAAGCCGATGAAGGACGTCCGCAGCTTTGTTTCTCAGTTTATCCTTCCCGAAAAGGCTATCGACGTAGGAACTCTGAGGGATAATATCAACGCCCTTAAAACCATGGAGGATACACTTGCCGAGGTGAGACGGCAGGCGGATGCTCTTGAGGAGATCCTGAATAAAGCATCCGAAATCGAGCAGACAGACCGTAATATATTGGTAATAGACATACTGCTGAAGATAGCGGAGCTTAACAGCATACGGAACAGCATACAGAACAAACGGAACGAGCTTGAAAACCTCAGACAGCAGGAGTCAACGCTTTGTGACAGCGAGAGCAGAACAGCGGAGGAAATACGCAAGGGACGAAGCGAACAAACACAAATACTTGCCGCTATCGCTTCAAACGAATCTACAAGGCTTATAAACGAGTATAAACAACAGCTTGAGACTCTTGAAATACAGATAAGACAGGCAAAAAGAGATGCGGACGACTTCCGTGAGCAGTCGGACAGAATAATGAATGCGCGAAAAGCCGTAGGCGGGCTCAGAGCTGAGCTGACCGATGAGCTCGTCTTTATGCTGACGGGCGAGGGGGTATCCGACGAGCAAAGGAACAGCGCCGTCGTTACAGTCAGCGACAGCATCAGCAGCAATGCAGATGCCCTTCGCGAAAGAAAAGCTAATCTGAAAGACGGATCAAAAAAGCTTGATAACATACTGAGAGAGCTTTCGAAGAAGATAACTGATATAAAAAAGAACAATCGTCTTCCCTACGATAATAATACAACTGCACTGAGAGACGCGATCATCGCGGAATTCCAAAAGAGGGGCATTAACAGCGAGGTACGGGTATTTGCCGACCTGTTGGAGATAAGGGAAAAAGGATGGCAGAATGCCGTTGAGGGCTATCTTAATACGCAGCGATTCTATATCATCGTAGAGCCGCAGTATTACGGCATCGCCGCGCAGGTTTATGACAAAAACAAGAGCAGGATACATACTGCCGCCCTTGTAAACACGGCGGCGCTCAAGCTTGATAAGGAAGCTCCCGAAAACAGTCTTGCAGGCGTGGTAGAAAGCAAAAACCGCTATGCCCGCGCTTATGCAAATTATCTTCTCGGCAGAGTGACCCTCTGCGAAACCACCGGGCAGCTCAGTCGGTATGACTGCGCGATAACGAAGGAATGTATGCTCTATCAGGGTATAACACTCCGCAAAATCAACCCGGAGATATACCGTGTCCCGTATATCGGCAGAGATGCGCTTAAAAAGCAGCTGAAGCTTCTTGAAAATGAATACAGGGAAATATCGGACGAGCAGAAGGGTATAAAGGGGCAGATCACAAGTCTTGAGGTGCAGATCGCTGCGCTGAATATAATAAATACCGATACCCTGAAAAAGAACCTGAATTCGCCTGCGCTGTATAAAAAGCTGCAGGAGGACAGAGCGGCGGTAAGACACAAGCTGAGCGAAGCCGAAAAGGATCCGACTGTACTTCAATTACGCGAAAGGGAACAGGAGCTGAACAATAAGATCAGACAGCTTGAAGATCGGCATAGTCAGATACAGAGCAGCATTGCGCTATGCACTATCACGAAGAAGCAATGCAGTAATGACCTGACACAGCTTGAGGAGGCGGAGAAGGAAACGGCTTATTCTCTTGAGCGGCTCTCCGATGAGCACGGAGCCGAGTATCGGGTGGCGGAGGAAAAATACCTCAGCAAGGAGAGGTCAAAAGCTGCGGAGGTTATCCGGGACAATTACAGACCGAGAAGGCAGGGACTTCAGAACAGCCGCAATGAGCTTATTTCTTCTCTCAGGGTCATGCAGAATAATTACAGACAGGGCGAGCTCGGCACAGGCAGAGAATATATCGACGATTATAAAAGCGAATACGAAAAGCTTACCCGCGGAGATCTTCTTGAATATCAGGAAAAGCTGAAGGATATAAAGCAAAACTGCGAAACGGAATTCCGTGAGACCTTCCTCAGCAAGATGAGAGAAAACATTGAGAACGCAAGGGAGCTTTTCCGCAGCCTTAATAAAACGCTCAGTCCTATAAGCTACGGCGGTGACCGTTATAAGTTCTGTTTTACGCCGGGTGTCACCAAGCAAAAGCTGTATGAAATGATAATGTCGGAATTCAATATCGGGGGCTTTAACCTGTTTTCCGAGCAGTTTGACAAGGACTACCATGACGAAATGGAGGAGCTGTTTGCAAAGCTTACAGTCTCGGACGAACAGGGCAACGACGTTATGCAGGAATATACCGATTACCGCAATTACATGGATTATGATATAGAAATAATCTCCGCTAACGGAAAGACCCAGAAATTCTCACGCATCTATCGTGAAAAGAGCGGCGGAGAAACTCAGACGCCGTATTACGTCGCGATAGCCGCATCGTTTTCACAGCTTTATCAGTACGGAGAGAGTGTAAGGCTCATTATTCTTGACGAGGCATTCGATAAGATGGACGAGGAAAGAATTTCCGGAATGATGAGGTTTTTTAAGGAACTGGATTTTCAGATGATCTTAGCGGCTCCCTCATCACGCCTTGAAATAATCGGAGAAAACACCGACAGGGTGCTTATGGTCTATAAGGACGGCAACAGCTACAGCAGTATGGTGGAGGAATTTTCTCTATGAACAGATACAAAAAAGAGATACTTGCGCAGCTTATAGATAAATACGAAGGCAGCAGGTCGTTCACCGGCGACAACCTGAAAAAACAGAGCTTTACCGTAAGACCCGAAAAGTTGTTCCCGAAGTATAATGACAGCTCGGATTATGATACCTATAAAAGCATAAACGATTCCGTGTCAGAGCTGGAGGAAGCGGGGTTTGTCAAGGCAAAGCGGGAGAAAAACGGCGTGATAACGTCGGTTTCTTTGCGTACGGACGGGATAGAGGAAATATATGCCGCGCTGAACAGGACTCCGAAAAAGGAACTCAATGCCGGGCTTGCTGAGCTTCTCCGAGGCTATATCGGATATAACGATATCCTTGACAGGTATTGCGCGGAGCAGCTGAAAAGACTTGAGAGCAATAAAAAAGCGGAGCATTTTGACGGAGATATTTTCGCATATAAACAGCTTCTTTCGGCTCTGTCCGTAATTACGGATATAGAAAAGGAGACCTACGAGAGAGACTTTTCCGCCGCCGTTCTGCGTGATTCAAAGGCGTTTGAAGGCATAAAGAGCAAGGTGGTCAGTATTCTTTATTCCTACGGGGATTTTCCCGAAAAAGAAACGGTCCTTGAGGAGCTGAATATTATCCGCAATCCGGGTCACGTTTTTTTCAAGGGCGATGCAGAGATAACAATAGGCGGGCAGACGATAGATCTTGGCAGACTTGCGGGGGATATCGGTCTGTCGTCGGCTATGCTCGGCGACGTGGAATCCATCAGGCTTAAAACGGATAAGGTGATAACCATAGAGAATCTGACCACGTTCAATCGTTTCGGCGACAGGAGCTTTTTTGCAATATATCTCGGCGGCTATCATAACAGGGACAGACGGCTGTTTATTCAGAAGCTTTACCGTATGAATCCCGACGCGGAGTATTATCATTTCGGCGATACGGATGCGGGCGGGTTTTATATTCTTCTTCATCTGCGCAATAAAACGGGAGTTCCGTTCATGCCCTATAAAATGGATACGGCAACGCTGAGGGCGAATCTTTCATACACGAAAAAGCTGACCGACAACGACAGAAAAAGACTGAACGCTCTGCTTGACAGCGAGTTCGGAGAAACCGTATCATTTATGCTCGAAAACAACTGCAAGCTTGAGCAGGAGGCTCTCGATGAATACTGAGTCCTCTAACAATACCGAAGCTTATATTCAGAGTATAGGCTTCGGATTACCGTATATACGCATGGTTTGAGAGCGACTCCCGGACGGTCTGTTGGTGGTCTGATGCCCGAAGGGTATATCTCTCGGACAGCTCCCATGCACTGTGGTGCGGTCTTACAGCCTGCACGAGTATCGATACCGACGGCGGTACGGTGACCTTCCTCAGACTTCTCACGGGCTCAGAATACCGTATCACCGAGCAGGCGGTACCCTTATATATCCCGTCATACAGGATAACCGCCAACAAAGGCACAGTAATTGCTTCAGCCTCGGGCAGAGCTGATTCTACCAATACCGCTCTTTCCACCCGTACCGAGACCGTAGACGCCGACGACCATGAACTGAATATAGAATTTACAAACACCTATGCGTCATCGGATCATATCCTTCCCGACGCAGGAACGAACGATATAAGATATTTCCCGCTGTTCTCGGTATCCTGCGCGCTCATCTTCGCCGCCGCGTTCGCGTTCGTCAGCCGTGAAAAACGGTGCCCGGGTAATTGACCCTTTCATGATCTGTCCCCTCCGACCCCTTCACACTGCTGAAGGGGTCCTTTTTGATGTAAACGACAGGAATTATTTGGAAAGGTTTGACAATCGATAAGGAAAAATGTATAATTAACATGAGTAGGTTTTGCCTATTGATAATTATCATTGTAATTAAAGGTTTTTCCAAGGTCAGAGAGATAAGGCGTGTAAAGCGCTATACCTTAACACAGATAGGAGTGAGGCGGCATCATGACGAGGAAAGTATCACGGCTTTACAGGTATATATCGTTCATGCTTGCGGCGCTTATCGCTTTTCTCAGCGCTGTAAACGGAAATTTGAGTCTGCACAGCTTTGCTGCTAATGCCGCAAGGGTGGATTCCTTCTCGTTCGTTTTTGAATCGGGAGCGGAGCCCGACGGGGACGACTATATCTGGTCGCCGAATGCTGACGTATCGGGACATCAGTTCGTCTACCGATTGAATTACGTTTTCGGCGGCGAGGGCTATCTTGAGCCGCGCAGCGTCAATATAACCGTACCAAAGCATATCCTTAAGGCAAGAAACGGCTATTACGCGGATAAATGTGAGCTGCCTATGACCCCTATAACCGAGGTGACGGGCACCAACGAATTCGCCTATTACGAGGACGGCGA
>CACWNZ010000069.1 GCA_902762335.1 uncultured Ruminococcus sp.
TGCCCGAGCATATACGCATAAAGGCTATCCTGTCACGGTGCGCCTTGTTCATGTTCGCCTGTATCTTGAATACAAAGGCAGAGAATTTATCCTCAAACGGGTCTACCTCTCCGTCAACGGTATTTCTCGGCAGCGGGGGTGTCGTCATTTTAAGGAAGTCCGCCAGAAAGGGCTCCACACCGAAATTTGTCAGCGCCGAGCCGAAGAAAACAGGCGTTAGCTTTCCGTGCCTTACCGCATCAAGATCAAGCTCGTCTCCTGCGCCCTCAAGAAGCTCAACATCGTCCCTGAGGGTCTGCGCAAGATCGTCGCCTATTTTTTCGTCAAGGTCGGGGTCGTCAAGGCGGAGCTTGTCAGTCTCGACCTCACGCTGTCCGTTGTTTGCGGTAAAGGCAAGTATTTCATTGGTGGCAAATTCATACACGCCCTTGAAATCCTTACCGCAGCCTATAGGCCAGTTCATGGGGCAGGTGTGTATACCCAGCACCTCCTCGATATCCTCAAGGAGATCGTAGGGACTTCTTGCCTCCCTGTCCATTTTGTTTATAAACGTGAATATAGGTATATCCCTGAGCAGGCAGACCTTGAAGAGCTTTCTCGTCTGCGCCTCAACGCCCTTTGATGCATCTATCACCATTACGGCGGAGTCCGCAGCCATGAGCGTTCTGTAGGTATCCTCAGAGAAGTCCTGATGTCCCGGGGTGTCAATGATATTTACGCAGTAGCCGTTATAGTTGAACTGCATTACCGACGAGGTGACAGAGATACCTCTCTGCTTCTCTATCTCCATCCAGTCGGATACGGCGTGCTTATCGGTCTTTTTTCCCTTTACCGAGCCTGCAAGCTGTATCGTTCCGGTATAGAGCAGCAGCTTTTCGGTAAGCGTGGTCTTACCTGCATCGGGGTGCGAGATTATCGCAAACGTTCTTCTTTTTTCAATAAGCTCTTTGTTCGTCATAGGCAAGGCTTTCCACCATACTTTCGTATTATTTATCGGGCTTCCCCGATGAGGGATACGCAGGTATAAAAAAACCGTCCTATCAGGACGGTTTTTTGTGTTGGCATCTTCCTATTTTCCCGGATCGTCACCAATCAAGTATCTTCGGCACCATTGAGCTTAACTTCCGTGTTCGGCATGGGAACGGGTGGACCATACGACTTTTGTATTATAGCATCGCCCGCAGATATTGTCAAGACTTTTTTTCGCAAACTTTTATACAATAAGTATGCGGCACAGATATTATACATGAAGTATATAATCTGTGCCGCTTATCATTCATATCGACATTCTGTCTATATTCCGCACGCCGCGCGTGCTGCAAAGGATATAGCTCACAGCCGTAAGTATCATCAGAATTATCGTCAGGACAATTATTACAAACAGCGAGCCCACCGGCGTGAATCTGAATGCAAGATACGCCCCCGTACACATAACAGCTTCAAGAAGGATAGCCGCCGCCATATTGAAGAAGATGTTGTAATTACCTCTCAGGGCATTGAGCTCGCTGTCCCATATCAGCTTCGGATTTATCGTATCCATAAATATACCGAAATATGAGGCGAACACCACCGACAGCAGAGCTATCACGCAGCAGAATATCATGAGCTTTATCCCCATATTGAGATATATGCCCGCCGCTATCACGAACACGAGCATACCCGTCCCGCTTATGATTATGCTGACAAGCGCCTTTATATTGAGCTGGGTCATATAGGGCATGGGGATATATTTCATAAAGGCAAGGTGCGAGCCCTCTCTCGTTATTGCTGACGACGCTATGCAGTTTGCGGCGGTTACAAGCACCGACGCCGCCGAAACGCCTAATATGAAGATCAGCACCGTCTCCTCGTTGCCGTGGTGTATGTCGTATATAAACGACTCAAGGAAATTCGTTTTGCCCTGAAGAATGTATATAAGATACAGAAACAGCGGCCAGATAAGATTTATCAGCACACAGTTGAGAAAATATGCGGGAGTGCGGATAAGTATGCGAAACTCCTTTTTGAGATAGGTCGCACCCGCGCGCCGCTGCTTTACAGATGAAAGAGTGCTTTGCAGGGTCTTTCTCCCTGATGAGCTGCTGCGGCTCACGCCTGCGGCGGTCTTTATATATATTGCCTCGGCAACGAGCAGGAAGAGCGCAACGCAGAGAACATTATAGCCTATATAGAACAGCAGGTTTATCGCGGTATTATTGACCGTGGACGACATTATAAAGTGAACGTGCGGGAAGATGATATTCAGCGCGTTGAGAAGGGTATTGCCGGGGTCTGAAAGAACCGTCACCAGATTGTCGGGATCGAGCCCGCCGCTGTTCGATACTATGATAATAAGTCCGATTATAACGCCGAAGGTGAGAAAGCCCGTTATCTTATTCACGGTGTCCTTATTCTTTATAAAGCCCGTAACGAGCATAACGAACATACATATAACGGCGCAGTAGGAGAGCGGCACTATGGGCAGGGTGAGCATGGCGAACAGGGCTATTATCCACGTGTAGAAGGGCAAGCCCGCCGCTAATATATAGCCCGCGAACACCGCTATTATAAGAATGAACTCCATTATGCTCTCGCTTATCAGCGAGGCGGTGAATTTTGAGGCGATTATCTGAAAGGGTCTGAGAGGCAGCGGAAGGAGATTTTCTATGTCCCCCGAAAAATAGAATACCGAGAAAATGACGTTCAGACCGAAGATGAACGAAAATACCGAGACTATCTGCAAAAACAGCTCGGCGGCATTCTGTCCCGCGCCCGTGGGCATAAGCTTTGCCGTAAGCGAATATATGATGACCCCGACGAAAAACGCCATGGGTATCATTATGCCGAATACCGCAAATATCGCCATTACGTAGTAGAAAACCTTTTTGCGCTTCTTTTCCTGCGGCGTTGGCTCAACTGCGGAAATAAGCGCCTTAACAAGCTTAAAGAATATACTCATTTTTTCGTCAGCTCCAAAAAGATCTCTTCAAGGGACCCGCTGCCGCCCTTTGCCTCAAGCTCCTCAAGCTTGCCGTCAAAGAGGATATGTCCCTTCTGGATTATTATTACCTTGTCACACAGCTTCTCGGCAACCTCAAGCACGTGGGTAGAGAAAAACACCGTATTGCCCGCCTTCGCATGGTCACGCATCATCTGCTTCAGCTCAAATGCGGAGCTCGGGTCAAGTCCCACCATCGGCTCGTCAAGTATCCATACAGGCGGCTCGTGCATAAGCGCGGCTACTACCATTATCTTCTGCCTCATGCCGTGGGAGTAGCTCATCATCGGCGAGGACAGAGCCTCGGTAAGCTCAAAGCGCGCCGCGAATTCCTCTATCCTGCTCTTTCTCTTTGCCGTAGGAACATGATATATATCTCCGATAAGATCAAGAAACTCGTTTCCCTTAAGACGCAGAAACATATCGGGACTGTCCGCTATATAGCCGATACATTCCTTCGCCCTTATCGGGTCCTTTCTCACATTGAATCCGTTTACCGTTATCTTGCCGACGTCCGCCTTGATGATGCCCGTTATAAGCTTCATAGTGGTGGTCTTGCCCGAGCCGTTGGGACCGATAAATCCGACGATCTCTCCGCCCTTCACCTCAAAGCTTATGTCGTCCAAGGCGCGCACCGTCTTATTGTAGGTTTTTGTTACGTTTTCTAACTTTATCATAATAAACACCTTCTTTTCTTAGGCTGATTTTAACATATTTTGACCCGATATACAAGCTTTTGTAGCGATAATGCGGAAATAATTATCCTGAAGCAAATACCTGCGTCCGTATCACGCGTTTATACGAGTATTTCCGACGATATTATTCATATCCGCTATTTACAAAACGGGAAAAATCGTTATAATATAATATATGTTGAATGATAATAGGGAAATAGCCCCTTTTGAGAAAGGAAATGAGGTAAGAAAATGAAAAAGCCGGGATTTATTATTACCGAAACCATTTTTTCTCTTGTGCTTGCGGCTTCGGTAGCTGCGGTCACCGTTCTTGCAATAGACCTTAATACGAATCAGTTCGGTCTTGATAAGTACAACCCCTTTGTGCAGAGCTCCGAAACGGAGAAAAACAGCAGAGATGAGGACAGCAAAAAGAAGCCGTCCGCCGAGGAAAAAAGCGAAACCTCTGTAGAGGAGAAAAGCGCCGATCAGAGCAGCGCACAGCCCTCACAGCAGGTGAGCGAGACTACCGAGGTATCCGAGCCGAGCACAGCGGAAAGCTCTGACAAAGAAAGCAGCGCTCCCGAGAGCAGCGCAGAAGCGAGCGAGGACGACAGCGGCGAGATAAAGCTGCGCACCGAGCCGAAGGATCTTAAAGATAACGACGATCAGCTCGTGGAGCTTCTTTCGAGATACGGCTTTACGACCGACTACGTAAACGGCTCAAAGCTCGTTCTTGTAGACACCACCAACGCAGGAGACAGAACGAAGGCGACAGTTTACTGCTTTGAAAAGTCGGATACAGGCTATTGGTGGAATATAGTCGGCGACGGCAGAGCTATATGCAAGGAAGCATACATCGGCTCGGGCGGCTCTGATTTTGATGCGCCCGCCGATTCCGGGATAACTCCCGGCGGCATACTCACGCTCGGCGAGGGCTTCTATATAGGTGAAAAGCCCGATACCGACTATGAGATGTTTGAGATAACCGAGGACACCTATTGGGTAACGGATCCCGCATCTCAGCATTACAACGAGAGGGTCGAGGGTACCGAGGAAAAGGATTGGAGCACCGCCGACCACATGATAACCTCTGACAAGAGCTATAAGTACGGCATCGTCATCGGCTACAACACCGAAGACCCCGACAGCGAGAAGGCATCGGCAATATTCCTGCAGTGCGGCAGCACTGCTACCGAGGGAAGCATAGCCCTGCCCGAGGATACCTTAAAGACCATTCTTGAATGGTTCGATGCAGGCAGCAGGGCATCAATATTCATTACCGTATAATTATTCTACAGAGCCGTGTTGTTTCCTTGCTATGGAAAGACACGGCTCATTCTGTGAGGCAGGATATGGGAGAACTTTTTGATATAATCATGTATATTCTTTTTGCGGCAGGCATCGTAATGACCTTTTCCGCATGGCTCAGCGATATAAGACTCGGCGATAAAAAATTCCTATGGTATTACTATCTGCCTGCGGCGGTCCTATCGTACGGCTTCGGTCTGCTTGCCCCTCACGTCTTTGTCCTGTGGCTGTATGAAATAACCGTAGGCTCTGCCGCCATGGCAGGGCTCATTATCATAGGCTATCCCCTCGTCATAGCAGGTGCGGCTCTGTCGTTTTATTTTATTTTTTTCAGAAAAGAGCATTTCAGCAGGCTGTTTTATTGGGGACTTTTGCTCACCTGCCTTTTCGGACTGTCCTTCGTTACGCTGAAGCTCTGCGGCATATAAACAGTCCTATACAGCGGCGAGGCGTTCTTTATATTTCAAAAAATTATACCCGCAGAACAGAAATAAAACTGTCCTGCGGGTAATTTTTTCTTCGCTGTCTAAGAGCCTGATATTGCTTAACGGCGGACACCTCTGCGCACCGGAAGCACAGAGCGAGCCGTCATGCAAAGCAAAGTCCCTCTTACTTAAGAACGATAACGCTGTTGGCGGGCATGGTGAGCTCCTGACCGTCAAGCTTTATGGTATCGTCGTAGTTATCGGTCGTGCCGAAGTCGCTCTTGCAGTGAGCAAGGAGATAGCCCCTTACCTCGCTTACCTTGAGCGAATCCTCGGGGATCCTGACCTTTGCCTGCTCATCACCGAGGTTGAACATAACGAGAACGCTTGAGCCCTCGTAGGTGCATACGTAGCCTGCGGCGGCGTTATTATCAAAGGTCACGGTCTTGAGGTCGCCCCTTGCAATTTCGGGATTCTGATTTCTGAGAGCTATCACTCTCTTGTAGAAATTGAGAAGCGAATCCTTGTCCTTCTGCGCGGACTCTACCGATATAGTGGGCTCGTCCTCCATTTTTGTGCCGTCGGGTATTTTCTTGACGTAGCCTTCGTCATTGTCAAGCGACCATATCATGCCTCTTCTGCGGTCGGGGTCTATCTCGTAGCCCTCCATTTCTATCTCCTCACCGTAATAGATGAAGGGACAGCCCGGAGCAAGCATATACATAGCCGCAGCAAGTCTCATTCTTGTGCCGTTTACAAGGAAGCCAGAGGCTCTGTTTGTGTCGTGATTGGAGAGGAACTTTGCGTCTATCGCATCGGGATTCTTCTCCTTTATCTGATCCTGCCAATTGGAAACGTACTCAACGTAGGACTTTGCATCCTTGCCGTTTACATAAACGTTGACCTTGCCTGAAGAGCCCTGTGTGCCGAAGTTGAAGAAGCTGTCGATACCCGACTTGTAGTAATCAACTATAGTGGTGGGGCTGTCCCAGCACTCGCCTACCATGTAAACGTCGGGCTTGACCGTCTTGGCATAATCATAGAGCCACTTGAGGTCCTCTATAGAGCCGTCGTGGTCGTGTCTGCCCTTAACGCCGTCTACGCTTTCAAACCACATAACCGCATCAAGACGGAAGCCGTCAACGCCCATGTCGAGCCAATACTTCATTATCTTTTCAAGCTCGGCTCTGAGCTCGGGATTCTTAAGGTTGAGGTCGGGCATGGTAGATACGAAATCGCTCTCATAATACCAATCGCCTACGCCTGCCTGTGTCCAGCCGTCTATGTTCTTGCCTTCTTCAAAGTGATAATACTGAGCATAGCCGTCGGTCTTGCCCTCTTTGAGCTCATCAAGAGCCTTTGTAAACCATTCGTTCTTATTTGAAGAATGATTGACAACGAGGTCGATGATAATATTTATTCCGCGTTTATGAGCCTCGTCAAGCAGCTTCTTGAAATCGTCGTTGGTGCCGAAAACGTCATCAACGGTATAATAATCAACGACGTCATACTTATGATAGCTCGGAGACTCCATTATAGGCGTCAGCCAGATGCCGTCAATACCGAGGTCGTCCGTCGTTTTGGGGTCGCCGTCGTTAAGATAGTCAAGCTTAGAGATTATTCCGTTTATATCGCCCTTGCCGTTGCCGTCGGAATCGCAGAACGAATAGGGGAATATCTCATAGAAGGTCCTGTACTTATCGGTGGAATACTTATAATCCACGGTAGTAAAGCCGCCGTCCTCGGGTATATTGGACGCCCCCGTACCTGCTGAGGAAGCCGCCGTACCGTTGTTTGAGCTGCCGCCGTTAGAACTGCTGCCGCCGCAGCCGCAGAGGGCTGTAGTACCCAGAAGGCAGGCAGCAAGGATCGCAGAGGTAATTCTGATCTTTGACATAAAACACTCTCCTTACATGTATGAATAAAGCAGGGAGCGCGAGCCCCCTGCTTTGAGCTTGAGATCAACCCTTTACAGCACCGCCTGTTACGCCGCCAACGTAGAATCTCTGCATGATAACGAAGAGTATCGTTATCGGGATAGCTATGAGAACAGCGCCTGCGCAGAAGGTTGTAAAGTATCTGCTTATATGCTCATTGTCGAGCAGTTTGTAAAGACCGACTGCAACGGTGAAGTTCTCGGTGCTGTCCTTCATGAAGTAGCTTACAAAGATGTAGTCTGCCCACGGACCGAGGAAGGTCGTAAGCGCGGTATAAACTATGATAGGCTTTGAAAGCGGAAGGATAATTACCCAGAATATTCTGTTACTCGTTGCGCCGTCTATTCGGGCAGCCTCGTCAAGGGATCGCGGGATCGTATCGAAGAAGCCCTTTGCTACCTGATATCCGAGACCTGCGCCTGCGGAATATACTATAACGAGAGCCATGAGCTGACCTTCGAGGTGGAAGATCTCCATGATGCTGTATGTAGCCGCCATTGACATGAAGCCGGGGAACATACCGAGGATAAGTCCCAGATTAAGGAGCTTTCTGCGGCTCTTGAAACGGAGTCTTGAAAGCGTGTAGCTGACCATGA
>CACWNZ010000070.1 GCA_902762335.1 uncultured Ruminococcus sp.
GAGGACGAGGACGAGGACCCTTCTCTTGTACCCGGGTCGTACGGCAGGAAGAAGAGTATGTTCTCAAAGATAGTCAACCTCAAAAACGCCACCCTTGCCACGGGCGCTCTTACAGACGTTCTCAACCTGACCACCTTCGGCAATATGGGCATGAACATGAAGCTGCTGTTTACCGATAATGCACAGGAGAAAAAGGGTCTTGCCGAAAAATACAAGACCGCAAAGGACGTGAACAACTACGTCAGTATAGGCTCAAACACTATATCCGGCACGATGAACTTCATTAATATGCTTGACAAAAGCAACGCCATGATCAAGACGAATAATGCAAGAAAATCCGATCAGCTCGGCTTCGGTGCGGGCACGCACGCCTTCGGACTTCTTGCAAACGCCTCAAAGATACTCAGCTCGGTGGTAGGGCTGGCAGGCGACCCGACAAATAATAAGAGCGATAAGGGAGTACAGTCGTTCTTCAACGTAATGGGCAGTGTGTTCGGAACGGCAGCATCCGGTATGACTCTTGCGGGCAGTCTGAATGATAAGCATACGCGCGGCAAGATAATGGAGGCTATAGACGATCTCAAGGTGTCGGGAACCAATGACAGCAGCGGCGACTATGAATACAGCTATCGTGAGCACGTGAAGGAGCAGAAAAAATTCAAAAAAATCGCGCCGCAGGTGTATAAAAACGCAAAGGCAAGCTACAGAGGCTTCAAGGCAAGAAAATACACCCTTCAGGATGCAAAGGAGTTTCAGGAGATAAAAAAGAATCAGATGACCAAGGGCATTACGGGTACCGTTACCAACGGACTTGCTACGGCGGCGACCCTGTTTTCGCTGATACCGGGTATGGATAAGGTAACAGGCACCGTGGGCGCTCTTACGGGACCCCTTGCCTATCTGGCGAATACCACGGCAAAATGGGTCGGAGTAGCCTCTGACGTGCGCACGGGCGGTAAGATAGAAAAAAAGAAGGCAGAGGTAGTAGGCAGGTATCTTACAAGAAAGCGTGCAAGAATAGTGGAGCAGGCACGAAACGCATTCAGCAGGAGAAACGACACTGCCGATCTCTCCGATAATCTTACCGACGACGAGAAGGATCGGATAACCCTCGGCCGTCTTACCGGACCCGAGGACGTCGTTCCTTCACCCGTGGACGAAAAAAAGAAGCAGGCGGCTTTCCCGAAGCTCAACATAAAAAGGGCAAAAAGCATTCTTCAGGCGGACGAGCGTACAAGAAAAAAAATATTCGAGGCGCTGCATCTTTCCGAGAACGCGACGATAGACGAGCTTTGCAGCGCTCTTGAGGGCGATTAAAGGACGGTTAAAAATGTCAGCGGATACTATCAAAAGACTTAAGCGCGGCTTCAGACGACCATCTCCGTTCGTAAAAAGAGAGGAGACAGCCCTGTGCGGCGGGCTGAATATCATCACCGCCTGCGCGGGCGGCGGCAAGACGGCTTATCTTTCGCAGCTTGCGGAGGAGGGCGAATGCGTGTGTATCTCCCTCGGGAACGAGGACGATTCTCCCGAAGGGATAGCCTCTCTGCTCCGTGAAGCCGTTCCCGCAGTATCGGAGGGCGACACGGTCGTTTCATCAGCGGAAAGGATCTGCGCATATCTTCAGGAGAGCGGCGCCCGCCTGCTTATCGATAATGCCGACAGGATCACCGACCCCGCAGCTTCCTCAATACTTCGTCTTTTAGCCGAATGCTCGGCGGAGGGCGGCTTCGTGGCGGTCTTTGCCGCAAGGGAGATACCGTTTTTTCTGCTGCCCTTGGCAATGGAGGGCGCGGCAGAGGTACACAGGCTGAACGGCTTTACGAGGAGCGAGATAAAGAAGCTGTCTGTGCTCTGCGGCAGAGAGCTTTCCGATACCGCCCTGAGCGAGCTGTATTCGTTTACGGGCGGCTGGTGCATAGCGGTATCGCAGCTCATAAAATGCGAAGATACCGACCCCTGCAGGGCAGCCGACAGCTCTTTGCTTGCGGAGTATATCGGTCAGAATATTCTTTCGTCTCTTGACAGTGATCTGCGGGATACGCTTCTGCGCGTGTCTCTTATACAGGGGGACGAGGAGCTTTATCGTGAGGGACTGGGTATGACCGATATCTCGTTTCTGCGGGCAAGGCTCATCAATAAAGGACTTGTATCCTGCGACGACGGCTATATGAGCTGCCCGCAGGTCATGGCAAGGCTTTTGTCGCAGATGATCCCGCGTGACGAGAGGAACGGGCTTATCACGCAGGCGGCGGAGTATCATATAAAGAAAAAGAGCCTTGCCGAGGCGGTAAGGCTGTTTGAGCAGAGCGGCAATTCCCGCGCTGCCGAGAGGATACTTGCGCTGTACGGAGAAAGGCTGCTTGCAAACTGCGAATTCGAGCTTATAGGCTACTGCGGCAGGATAACGGGCGCCTATGAAGGCATAAAGGAGCCCGAAGCCCTCGGCGCTTTAGCGCAGTATCATTACTACTGCGGCGAATACGACAAAATGGAGCAGTGCTTCAACCTTGCGGACAGTATGTTCGGCAAGGAAAATCTTTACAGCGTTACGCGCAGGCTCTATAACGGTCTGCTCAGGTTTGAAAAAAATCCCGCCCTGTATACGGGCAACGTGCTGTCAGCGGTATCGTGGCTCAGGGATAACGACAAGTCCCTGCCGTTTCTTTACAGCCGTGAGCGTGATATTCTGGACTCCCTCACGGCTCCCGCCCCTGAGGAGACACGGAAAGCGGGTATCTATCGCTTCGGCGGACTGCACCTTTACGCGGGGAAGGATCACACCGAGATACAGTGCCGCACGAGGCGCAGCGCCGAGCTTATAGCCTATATGCTGCTGCATAAGGGCGGACCCGTGGGCAGAGACGAGCTGCTGAGCGCCTTCTGGCACGAGGATATGCCCGCAAACGCGGTCGCCATGCTGCATAATATCATCTATCATCTGCGCCGTGAGCTTTCGGCTTACGGGCTTGAGAATATGATAAGCTACAAAAACAGATACTACACACTTGACACGAGTCTGATAAATGAGGAGGACGCGGATATCCTTGCTGTCTGCAAGGCGGCTGAGGCGGGCGATGCAGAGTCTCTTGCCCGCCGTCCCGGGCTTCTGAAAAGCTATTGGGGAGCTTATCTCGGCTCAGCCGATATGCCCTGGGCAAACGAGCGCCGCGAATACTACGACCGCTGCTTCGTCACCGCCTGCACGCTTCTTGCGGGGCATGAGGCAGCTCAGGGCAGACCCGCCGAGGCTGAGGCTCTGCTTAAAAACGCCTACAGGCTCGACCCCTTCTCCGAGCAGATAGTGTACGAGCTTTTGGGCTGCTATTCCGCCCTCGGCAAGCCCGATAAGGCAAGACTTTGCTATGAGGAATACTCCGCAAGGCTCGATGCCGAATTCGGCACGAGACCGTCAAAATGTCTCAGAAACAGATTCTTCTCGGTTTTTTCCAATACCTGAATCTCTGCATGGGAGGTCGTCGTATGACAAAAGGACTGATCACCGCGCTTTCACTGCTCAGCGGCTATCTGTCGGGATTTGCCGAAAAGGGCTTCGACCCTTCGGCAGCGGAAAGAATAATTTCGCTGTGCGATGAAGAAAAGGATACTCCGTTTTCAAGGCTCTCACGCAATTTCGGACTTGAGCGCTTTGAAAAGGGAGCCGTTCTGCTGTGCCTTCTGGTATCTCTCAGCCCGCAGAGCGCAGAAACGGCTTCATCTCTCTGCGGCTGTGATAAGGGCTTCGTTACGCCGTCACTTGCGGGAGCCGTGTTCTTCGGCACGGAGGATATACTTGCCTTTACCGGGAGTCTCGGCGAGGGAGCGCCCCTTGCTCGGCTGCTTGAGGGGGTGTGTCCGCGCTATGATGCAGGGCTCGGGATAAAAAGCGCCGTACTGAATTTTCTTTCGGAAGGCGCTATATATGACGAGGGCTTTTCGGCTTCTGACGACCGTAAAATGACCGTCCGCATCATCGGACAGCAGAGGGCGGTGATGGAGCTTGATTCGCTGATAAGGAGCTTCGGTACAGATGAGCCGTTTATCATTCAGCTCACGGGCGCTGAGGGCTCGGGCAGACACACCTGCGCCAAAGCCGCCCTCGAAGGCTCGGGCAGGGGATATATATTCGTATCGCTGAGAGACGGTATCACCCTTGCGGATATAAAGGAGCTCTCGCTCAAGCTTGTAATGAGCGGGCTCGTTCCCGTGGTAAGCGTTCCGAAGGACAGCGAAGGATACGCCCGCCTGCTTGAGGCTCTTGCGGACGAGACGGGGCTTGTTATCGCCGTGTGCGAAAGAGCGCTTGCTCTTGTCAGGACCGATACTATTGTGGCAGCGGTTACCGCGCCGACTATCAGCGAGCAGTACGAGCTGTGGAAAAACGCCTGCAGGGGCTCTCACCTTGTCGAAGACACCGACCTTGCCGAGCTTACGGGCGAGTTCGATATGACGGCGGGGGCTATAAACAAAGCGGTAAGATATGCCCTTGCACTTTACGGGGAGGGATTCACGCTTCTTGATATAAAGAACGCCTGTTCGCGCTCCGTTATAACGGATATGGGCAGCAAGGCGCAAAGGCTCGACTGCGTTTATTCGTGGGAGGACTTGGTCCTGCCCGGGCGCAGCGTGGAGCTTCTGATAGCCGCCTGTCAGCAGGTAAGACTGCGCCATGCGGTGCTTGACGGCTGGGGCTTCGCCCGGAAAATGCCCTACGGCAGAGGCGTTTCGATGATCTTCACGGGTCCGCCGGGTACGGGCAAGACTATGGCGGCGCAGGTGGTCGCTGCCGAGCTGGGAATGGATATATACAGGATAAGCCTTGCAAACGTCGTGAGCAAATATATAGGCGAGACGGAAAAAAATCTCAGCGAGATATTCGACAAGGCAAGACTTTGCAGGTGCATACTTTTCTTTGACGAGGCTGACGCGCTGTTCTCAAGGCGCACCGAGGTAAAGGATTCCAACGATAAATACAGCAATATGGAGGCGGCGTTTCTGCTGCAAAAGATAGAGGAATACAGCGGGGTAGTCATTCTTGCGACGAATTTGGTGCAGAACTTCGACGAAGCCTTCAAGAGAAGAATGAGATTCATCATAGACTTTCCCTTTCCCGATGAAAACAGAAGGCGGGAATTGTGGCGGCTCGCCTTTCCCGAGGGAGTTCCGCTGCCTGATGTCGACTTCGATTTCCTCGTCGGACGGTTTGAGCTTTCGGGCAGCAATATCAGGAATATCGCCCTGCACAGCGCCTTTCTTGCGGCTTCCGAAAACAGCCGCGGCATAAGCATGAGACACGTCATGGCAGCCGTCCGCAACGAATACGCCAAAAGCGGCAAGGCGTTTACCAAGGCGGACGCGGGGGAGTATTACTTTGAGCAGCAGGGGGCGCTTTAATGGACTATGGCGAATTTACTAAAAAGACACTCTCCTCGGAGAGCGTTATCCACGAGCGCGAGAACAGGATAAGCGACAAAAAGCAGCCCGAGGGCTATCAGCCCCACCCGAGAGAGCGCAGACTCTCCGAGGTAGCGGGGCTTAAGAACTCCTTTGATAATATATCGGTAGGTCTGGACGAAAAGGGAATAGTATCCGTAACGGCGACCTCGCAGAAGGACTATCACGCGCCCACCCTGACGAGCGACAGAAGGATCCTCAAGGGTACCCGCAGGCGAACGCTCTTCGAGCATTTCGGCGAGCTTTATACAAACCCGTTTTCGCCAAAAAGCAGCGCCTTTTCGTTCCGTTCAAGGCGCACTGTATCCGAAAACCGTATGCTCTCCGAGCTGAAAAGGGTATCGGAAAAAAGACTCTCCCACGAGCAGAAGCAGATGATACCCTTTCTTACCCTCGACGAGGACAGGGAGCGTTTGGCGCTTTTGCGGCAAAGGCGTGACGAGGATACGGCGGAAAAAAGGGAAAAGGGAGAGCTTGAGCAGTCTATAATACAAAAGACCTCTCTTGAAAGCCGCTTTCTGCGCAGACTCCGCACGGCGCGCTTTCAGGTCATGCCAAAGACCGAAAACGATACGCAGAACGCCTTTATCACGGCTCCCGAAGCCGCCCTTGAGGACGGCTCTGATGACGAAACGGACGGCGAGCCCGTAGAAAATGAAGAAGATACCCTCGGTGACGAGGAATAAAAAACGGCGCGGCAGGCTCATAAAGAAGTCTGCCGCGCCTTGTTTTCTTTTCAGCTCAGTCTGAATACCACGCCCGAATATGCGGGAAGGTCGAGGGTGAGATATTCGTTTGAGAGGCTGTATCCGCTGCCTGCGTCTGCCTGAGTAGAGAAGATGAGTTCTGCGCTCTCCGCGCCCTCAAGCCTTACCGAATAGCCGCCCTGATAGCCTGCGCCGAGGTTGAATACCGCGACGAGAGTCTCGTCCTCACTGCGGCGTATCATAGAATATATCAGTCTCTGCTCCTGCGCGCAGTCCGCCCATTCAAAGCCCTTGTCCTCGTAGTCCTCAAAGAATGCGGGGTGCGAAAGATAGAGATGATTGAGAGCCTTCATGTACTCGTGGAAATCATTGTGCGCGGGATCGCCGAGGAGCATGAAGTCCTGCTCGCGCTTTTCGTCCCATTCGCGCTTCTGTGCAAGCTCGTTGCCCATGAAGTTCAGCTTCTTGCCGGGGTGCATCATCATATAGAGATACAGCGCCCTTGCCTGCTTCATCTTGTCCTCGTCCGAGCCGTACATCTTGTTGACTATAGTACCCTTGCCGTGTACCACCTCGTCGTGAGAGAGGGGGAGAAGATAGTTCTCGTCACCGAAGTACATCATCGAGAAGGTCAGCTTATGATAGAACTCGCTTCTTCTCTCGGGAGCCTGCCCGAAGAAATAAAGCGTGTCGTTCATCCAGCCGAGATCCCATAGGGCTTGGTAATGCCCTTGAAGCTCGTGCTGTCCTCTGCGATGAGCATACAGCCCTTGTTGTTCTCTTTGAGATATTTGTTCATGTTCTTTACAAAATCAAGAGCGTTGCTGTTCACGCCCCTTCTCTCGTCGCCCTGCCAGAAGATTATCCTGCTGATAGCGTCCATTCTCAGCCCGTCAAAGTGGAACTCCTTTAGCCAGAAGTTAGCGGACGACTGAAGGAAGGTCTTTACCTCGCCTCTTGAATGCATGAAATTGCAGCTGCCCCATTCGCTCATGCCGACGTCCTGATGAGGATACTCATACAGCGCCGAGCCGTCGTATTTTGAAAGACCGTAGCTGTCCACGGCAAAATGAACGGGTACGAAATCAAGTATAGCGCCGATGCCGTTTGCGTGGAGCTTGTCTATGAGCTGCTTGAGCTGCGCGGGAGAGCCGTAACGGCTCGTGGGCGCAAAATAGCCTGTGGTCTGATAGCCCCAGCTCTCGTCGCTCGGATATTCGCAAAGCGGCAGGAACTCAACGTAGTTGTAGGCGTTTTCCTTGAGATAGGGGATAAGGTGATCGGCAAGCTGATCGTAGGTATACCATGAGTCGGGTCTGTCCTCGGGCTTTCTGAACGAGCCCATGTGCATTTCGTATATATTAAGGGGCTTTTCTCTCATGTCGCAGCGCTTTTTCATCCAATCGCCGTCGCTGAAGCTGAACGACGTATCTGTAACTATAGACCTGTGTGCGGGGCGAAGTTCCATTGCGTAGCCGTAGGGGTCGCAGTGGTCTATGCAGCCCATATTGGAATATATCCTGTATTCATATTTAGCGCCTGCGGGCAGACCGTCGACAACAGCCTCATAGAACTGTCCGTTGTA
>CACWNZ010000071.1 GCA_902762335.1 uncultured Ruminococcus sp.
GAAGAAAATAATAAAGAATAATGAATAAATAATAATTGTGGTGGGCGGTGCGTTGCACCGCCATTATAGTAAGCTCTTGGAGAAGGAAAGCTTCATACCGAGAGAAAGCTACAAAAGTGCGGCATATCGGGTACTCTGTTCAGCAGGCACGGAAAGTATGATAGAATGAAAAATTCAAAGCTCATTAAGAATCAGCCGGAAAGCGCAGCTCCCGCTGCGCGGCGGCGTGGATAGCACCATGCGCCTAAAGGCGCCGTGCCGGTAACCGCGAGCATGAACTGATGCCCCAAAAGAAAGCCGCGCCGCGAACATGGCTCCGGCAGCTTGCCGGCGCGAATCGGCACCGGCAGCTTGCCGGCGCGAACATGGCTCCGGCGGCTCGCCGGTTAGTCGGCGTTGGCTTGGGAGATAGTGGTGATCTTGTCGGAGATGGAGAGGAAGGTGTCCGTGATGACGGGGTCGAACTTTTTGCCGCTCTCGCTCTTTATTATGTCAAAGACCTCGGAAATAGGCATAGCCGCCTTGTAAACGCGCTTCGCGGCAAGGGCGTCGAAAACGTCCGCAATGGTCATTATGCGGGCGCACAGGGGAATGTCGTCACCCTTGATGCCGTAGGGATAGCCCGAGCCGTCCCAGCATTCGTGATGATAGAGGGCAACAGCCTTTGCAACGTTGAGAAAATCCTCGTTTTCTATGTCGCCCATAGCCTGCTCTATGATCTTCTTGCCGTTCTTGGTGTGAGCCTTTATCTTGCCGAACTCCTCTTCGGTCAGCTTGCCCGGCTTGAGAAGTATGGCGTCGGGAACGGTTATTTTGCCTATGTCGTGCAGAGGCGCCGAGAGTATGGTGTTTTTTGCATATTGCTTTGTGAGTATATCACTGTATTTGCCCTGATCCATAAGCTCGAATACGAGAGCCTGTACGTATTCGCTCGTGCGCAGAACGTGCTTGCCCGTGTTGCCGTCGCGCGCTTCAATTATGTTGGCAAAGCTTATTATTATCTGATTCTGCATACGCTCTATATGGGCTATTTTCTCGTCTACGCTCACGTCAAGCTCACTGCGCTTGTTGTCTATTGAGGTTACTACCCTGCCCGAGTAGATCGCGGTCGCAAGCAGGCTGGTTATGCAGTTGACTATCAGCAGGCTCTTGTTTATCCGGTCGGGCAGATCGTAGGGGGATTCGTAGTCGGCAAAATATACTAAAAGAAATATAAAGGTCAGCGCCGAAAGAACGGTTATGGTATTTCGCGCGATCTTTATCATAAGCCCCTTTTTGCTGATGAAAACCGACAGGAACATGAGGGGTATCATCAGATACTGAAAGCCCGGGTCAAGACCGAAAAGCGCGACGGAGCATATCTGGTGCAGAAACAGCTCGCCTATAGTCAGCAGGGTGCAGGGCAGCCACGAGCCCTTGAAATGCTTGAGAAGTATAACGAAGGTCGCATAGAACAGCACACCGACGAAATCGAATATCTGAAGAATGACGATATTATAAAACGAGAACGTAATAAGATAGCCCGTATGCAGAACGAGACAGATAAGGAAAAACATATTGAGCGGGGCAGAGAACGAAGCAAAGGCGGCGTAGTCCTTGTCGTTGTTATATGAGGGCGTGCCGACGAAAAAATCGGTAAAGCGGTTTTTTGTTGTGTTCATATCAGACCACTCTCTAATCTTAAGTAAATATCGGTGCAATATTATCGCATTGTTATGTATTATCATAACATATTTTTCTTGCAATGGCAATATAAATTGTGTATATCATAAAATAATTTCGGGTGAGAATCATGTATATCGGAATAAAGCTGAACAGGCTCAGGCTTTCCGTAATATCCGCAGCGCTTGCGGCCGCTGCGGCGCTGTGCGTTATCGTGCCGTGTATTTCGGGCGAAACCGGAGACAGCCCGCCCGTGCTTTACACTGTAATGTACCACGGCTTTACGAAAAATCCCGACCGTCAGAACGACTATATGATAGACCCCGCCTTTCTTGAGGAGGACCTTGAATATCTGCGCGACAACGGCTATGAGACTGTGACTGTCAGCGATCTTGAAAGCTACTTTTCAAAGGGTACGCCGCTTCCGCAGAAGCCCGTGATGCTGACCTTTGACGACGGCTACTACAGCAATTATCTCTATGCCTTTCCCTTGCTTAGAAAATACGGCTTCAAGGCGATGCTCTCACCTATAGGCAAGGCGTGCGCCGATGAAAAAAACGGCAGACAAAATGAGTTCTATTCACAATGTACCATGGAGCAGCTTAAGGGAATGTTCGGCTCGGGGATATTCGAGCCGGCATATCACAGCTACGACCTGCACTGCATTTCGGACGGCGTACAGGGTGTGCAGAAGAAAAACGGAGAGACGGAGAATGAATACTCCGCGCGGCTCAGGCGGGATATAGAAGCCTTCCGCAGTCTCATGCATGACGGGGCAAACGCGCAGGTGAGCTGTTTTACCTATCCCTTCGGCGCAAAAAGCGAGGGGACAGAGAAAATAATACGCGAGGAGGGCTTTACCGCCGCTATGGACTGCGAGGAGAAGCCCACGGCGCTGTCATCGCCGGAGGAACTGTACCATATTCATCGTTATCTTCGGCCGAACGGGGGAACGCTTAAGGAGATAATGAAAATATAGGTGAGAGTAAAAATAATAACAGCGCATAACGATAACGGCGGCTCGCCGTATCGGCAGTACAGGGAGGAGATCGTAATGGCTGACGTTTTTTTAAGTCCGTCCACACAGGAGTATAACGAATACTACGACGGAGGCGGCAACGAGGAATACTACATGAATATCATCACCGATGAGCTGATACCGTACCTTGAGGCTATGGGGATCTCATACGGCAGGAACGATCCCGCGGGCACGTTTGTCGACTCTATCAGAAAGTCCAATTCGGGCGACTATGCCCTGCACCTTGCCCTGCACTCAAACGCTTCTCCGCCGCAGAGCGCAGGTAAAACAAGAGGCGTGCAGGTGTATTATTATCCGTACAGCACCAAGGGCAGGCGCGCCGCAGAGATATTCGCAGAAAAGCTGAGGGAGATATATCCCCTGCCCGAAAAGGTAAAAACGGTGCCGACGACCTCTCTCGGTGAAATAGTGAGAACAAAGGCGCCTGCCGTACTGATAGAGCTTGCATATCATGACAATCCCGACGATGCCGAATGGATACGCGACAACATCAATGAGACAGCTCAGCTCCTTGCTCTCGGTACAAAGGAAATACTTGAGACCGAAAACGAATGATCTTCACCGCCGTACACTTTTTGACACGGTCATTGTCGGAAGAATACAGAATGGCTCTTTACAATGAGAAAAATTTATGATATATTAATAGAAAGATCTACAGGAGGCGGAACGAGCAGCACTGATAAGACAGATCGCTGCTTTGCGCCCCGTGCGGTCAGGCACCTGAAAATCTGCTTATCCCGGAGGCGTTAATATGGGTGAGAAAAGAAATTTCAGCGCCAAGAGAGAGGCAATATACGAGGCGATAGCCGGAATGAAGTCCCACCCGTCTGCCGAACAGGTGTACGAAAGGCTCAGGGACGATATTCCCGACCTCAGTCTCGGCACAGTTTACAGAAACGTCGCTCTGTTCAGGAAAAGCGGAAGGATAAAGTCTGTCGGTGTGTGGGGCGGTCACGAACGCTTCGATGCCGAGCTTTCTGACCATGCTCATTTCGTATGCACGGGCTGTTATGAGATAAGAGATATTTTTCTTACCGACAGCAGCCTTGAAAAAAGCCTTGTTTCGCAGCTTGAGAGTGAAGGCTGTACGGTGACCTCAAGCAGTCTCGTTTTCTGCGGTCTGTGCGAAAGGTGCAAAGGCAGGCAGTGATCAGGAATGTCGATGCCCGCAGGGTATCTGATATATAATAAACACGGAGGTTAGAAAAAAATGAAAAAGTTTGTATGTACTGTATGCGGCTACGTTTATGAGGGTGCGGAGGCTCCCGAGCAGTGCCCTGTATGTAAGGCACCGAAGGAAAAATTCAAGGAGAGCATATCCGACGGCTCTTTCGCTACCTATCATGAGGTAGGCGTTGCCAAGGGCGTAGATCCCGAGATCTACAAGGAGCTCGTATCCAACTTCAACGGAGAGTGCAGCGAGGTAGGTATGTATCTTGCAATGGCAAGACAGGCAGACCGCGAGGGCTACCCCGAGATAGCCGCTGCCTTTACGAAGTATGCCTTTGAGGAGGCAGAGCACGCTGCAAAGTTTGCCGAGCTTTTAGGCGAGGTGCTTACTTCATCTACGAAGAAGAATCTTCAGATGCGCGTAGATGCCGAGACAGGCGCGTGCGAAGGCAAGTTTGAGCTTGCTAAAAAGGCAAAGGCTCAGAATCTTGACGCTATACATGACACCGTTCACGAAATGGCAAAGGACGAGGCTCGTCACGGCGCAGGCTTTGCGGGACTTCTCAAGAGATATTTCGGCGAGTGAGTGTGTGACCGCGCCGGACGTGTTTAGAATGCATAAACTTCTGTCAGATCCTTCCGCGTCGCGCTCCACAGGGGAGTGCTTTGGCTGCTGCAGCACACGTCTGTAGTTTTGCTGCTAAAAGCCGCAGCGCGAATCGGGTGTGCAGGCTCTGCCCTGCACGTCTATAGATTTTGCTTAAAGCAGGAGGATATCATAATGAAAAATACGAATGCGTTGCGTTCAATTCAGCAGGCGAAGGTCTGATCAACCCCGGATTTGAAGATCATCGTGCTGTCATTGACGAATACGCTGCAAAGGGATACCGATATGTCGGTTGGTTCCCTTTAAGAAGCGGCAGTATTACGGAGGATAAAGTCGATCATATTTTTGAGAAAGACGAATGAATTGATTTAGGATGTACAGTTGTTGAAAGGAGAATCATAATGGTTTACAAGATGACAAAAAAGATCTACGATTGGCTTCAGGAAAACAAGCCGAGCCTCAAGGTGTTCATTGATGAGAGAGAAAAGTCGAGCAATGTATGGCTTCAGTTCGGTATAAAGAACGGCGGCTCATACAGGATCCGCTTTATCAGCAGTGACGACGACAATGACGTAAGCGTAAGAGCGTACGCCATAGTGTCTGTAGACAGCGCCAAGAGAAGCAAGGTGCTTGAGGCGGTCAATTCACTCAATAACGAATATCGTTATGTCAAGTTCGTAATAGATGAGGACAACGACATCAACGTTGAATACGATTTTCCCGTAAGGGCTGACAACGTTGAGGAGTGCGCTATGGAGATGATATCACGCTTTGTGGATATTATCGATGAGGCTTATCCCACCATCATGCGTGTTATCTTCAACTGATACTATTACCGTACCGGTGCAGAGTATGCTGTAAAGCCGTATCCGAGGCGTAAAACAACGGCTCATAATGAGCCTGAGGGCATATTCTGCGCCGTTTTTCGGAATGAAAGGGGAATTATAATGATCTACAAGATGACGAAAAATATCTACGATTGGTTTCAGGTAAATAAGCCCGATCTCAAGGTATTTATTGACGAAGGGGAAAAGACAAGCAACGTATGGCTTCAGTTCGGAATAAAGAACGGCGGCTCGTACAGGGTACGCTTTATAAGCAGTGATGACGACAATGACGTAAGCGTAAGAGCGTACGCCATAGTGTCTGTAGACAGCGCCAAGAGAAGCAAGGTGCTTGAGGCGATAAATACGGTCAACGACAAATACCGTTATGCCAAGTTTGTTATTGACGAGGACAATGATATAAACGTAGAATACGATTTTCCCGTAAGATCGAACAACGTTGAAAAATGCGCTTCAGAAATACTGAGCCGCTTCGTCAATATCATTGATGAGGCATATCCCGTTATAATGCGCGCCGTTTTCGGATGATCCTGAAAATACTTAATATACGGTCGTTTTACCAAAGAAGCGCGCCTTGTCGGCGCGTTTTTTTGTGGCTCCGCTGTGAACAATCCACTCATGATTGCGGTAGGGCGCAGTGCTTATATGTCGGTGAAAATAATTCCGGGAGTTTTCTGAATTGTTGTTTATTAAAATTCTACAGTTATGAAATAACGGAACGTAACCGGCGCGGGCATGAAGCTTGGTGTCACAGGAAAGCCGTGCCGCGAATCGGGACCGGCGGCTCGCCGGCGGATATTATTATGTTTGATTATAGCCTGCCGATATGATATAATGCGTATATCAGTGCCGCAAAGGGAGAGATGATATGGAGATATTGGCGCCTGCGGGCGGAATCGATACGATAGAGCCTGCCGTGAGGGCGGGTGCAGATGCGGTATACCTGGGGGCAAGCGCCTTCAGCGCAAGGGCATCGGCTAAGAACTTTGATAAGGAGGAGCTGAAAAGCACCGTAGAATATTGCCGTCAGAGGGGCGTGAGAGTTTATCTTGCGTGCAATACGCTTGTAAGGGACGACGAGCTGAAGAAGGCTCTCGGACTGATAGAATACGCCTGTGAACTGCCCGTTGATGCGGTGATAATTCAGGATATCGGTCTGGCGGAGCTTGTTAAAAAGGCGGCGCCCGGGCTGAGGCTCCATGCATCTACGCAGATGTCTGTGCATACCCTCGGAGGAGTGGAGCTTTTGGCGGAGCAGGGGTTTAAGAGAGTGGTGCTCTCAAGAGAGCTGAGCCGCGATGAGATAGCCGAAATAGCCGCAAAAAGCCCGATAGAGCTTGAGGTCTTTGTGCATGGGGCTTTGTGTATGTGCGTTTCGGGGCAGTGCTGGTTCAGCGCTATGCTTGGCGGCAGAAGCGGAAACAGGGGGGCGTGCGCTCAGCCGTGCAGACTTCCGTTCTCGGTAAAGGGCGGTACGGGTCACGATCTCAGCCTTAAGGACCAGTCGCTGATAGCCTGTCTCAGAGAGCTTGGGGCAGGATGAAGCGTCCCGAATATACTGCGGCGGCCGTGGCTGCCTGCAGACAGAGTCTTGATACGGGAACGGCTGATCCCGAGCTGCTTAAAAAGCTTGAGGCGGTGTTCTCAAGGTCCGGCTTTACGCAGGGCTATTATACGGGCAGCAGGGGACGGGAAATGTTCGGAATAAGGTCTAAGGAGAACGTAATGTCCGCTACCGGTAGGGTGATGAACTCCCTGCACGAGCTGTATAAGAACGAAAGACAATCCGTGCCGATAGATGCCTCTCTTACGGTCAGGGCGGACGAGCCTGCCGTGCTCGAGGTGAGTGACGGCAGCGGACACAGCGTAAGCGTGAAAGGCGGCGTTCCCGAGCCTGCCGTAAAGGTTGAGCTTACAAAGGAAAGATGCGCGGGCAGCATCACCAAAACGGGAGGCACGCCGTTTTTTGCAAGAGGCTTTGAGGCAGAGATAGGCAAAGGGCTTTCGCTGCCGATGAATGAGCTTAATTCCATGAGACGGCAGGCGCTCTCGGAACTGCTTGAAAAGCGTGCGGTGACGGATCCCGTCGGCTTTGCCATGCCTGACCTGCCCGGGGTCGGCACGAGAAGAAAAACGCCGCCGAAATACTGTCGCGCAAGGTTTACCGACGGCAATATCAGCGATGCTTTTCTGGACTGTGAGCTTGTGTACGTGCCTATGACGCTGAAGGACAGCGAATTCGAGAGCCTTATGGACAGGGGCTTTGCGGTTGCGGTTGAGATACCGAGAGGAATGTTCGGACTTGAGAGCAGGATATTCCGCAGGCTGGGCGAGATAAAGGCTCTCGGCATAAACGAGGTGCTTGCCGGAAACCCGGGCGCAGTACAGATAGCGAAGTCGATCGATATGGATATTCACGGAGGCTTCGGGCTGAATCTGATAAACACCGCCGCGCTTGATTGGGCGGAAAAGACGGGTATTATGGATGCGGAGGTCAGTATTGAGCTTACGGCAGAGCAGATATCGCGGCTCGGCGGCAGGATACCCATAGGGATAGTCAGCAGCGGCAGACTTCCTCTAATGCTGACGAGGAACTGTCCTGCGGATAATTCACCGCAGAGAGAAATGCTGCTTAGGGACAGAAAGGGAATGGAGTTCCCTTTGCAAAGCTGCGGCGCCTGCACCGAGGTGCTGAACAGCGTACCGCTTGACCTTGCGGACAGAAGGCGGGAGCTGATAGGCGCGGATTTCGAGGTGCTGCGCTTCAGTGTTGAAGATGCTGTTGAAAGAGAAGAGATATTCAGACTTTTCAACAGCGGAGAATGCCGCAAAGGTCAGCATACAAGGGGCTTATACTACCGCGGTGTTGAATAGTTGAAAACGTTGAAAGACCCGTGTTGAAACGGTTGAAAGATAAGGAGGATCAGAATGAACAGCATAGTAAAGGTAAAAAAGCTCAGAGAAAACGCAGTGCTTCCGCACAGGGCTACAGAGGGATCTGCGGGCGCGGATCTGTATGCCTGCATAGACGAGCCGATACTTCTTGAGCCGGGCGGGCTTGTAATGATCCCTACGGGCATAGCCATAGAGCTTGCCGACAAGGGCATGGCGGCGTTTCTTTTTGCAAGAAGCGGACTCGGTGTCAAGCACGGTATAACGCTCTCCAACAGTGTGGGCGTAGTAGACAGCGATTACAGAGGCGAGGTTTGTGTCGGGCTGTGCAACGTTTCAAGCGAGCCGTACACCATCACCCCGAACGAAAGGATCGCCCAGATGGTCATTATGCCCGTTGTCTGCGCCGATTATGTCGAAGCTCAGGAGCTTGGCGATACCGAAAGAGGCGCAGGGGGCTTCGGCTCGACAGGAAAAAAATAAAAGCAGCGGCAGGTCACGGTCTGCCGACGGGAATTATTAAAAGCTTTGCTTTCAACAAGCAAAGGCAAGCCGCAGGCTTGCTGACGTTCAGTGGGAGATTTTACTCCCACTGAACGGATATATGGCTCCCGCCGACCGAGCCGGCAGGCGAGACCCGGGGGACATACTTTGCGGTTATATACTTGATTGAATTCACTTCAGAGATCGACCCTTCGGGGTCGATTTTTTTTTCGGGTATCGGTCTGCATGAAGGCTGCGTATAAGTCTTCTGCGACAGGATTGTGTTGGGTTCGACAGGAGGAGAGGGGTATACTGATATTGCTGAGGCGCGGACTATGAGCGCAGCGGCAGAATGCGGGCGGGATACACCCGCTGTCAAGGAGGAAGGAAAATGTTTGCACGGGATATAGGGATAGATCTCGGCACGGCGAATACGGTCATTTATATGAAGAATAAGGGGATAGTGCTGAGGGAGCCGTCAGTTGTGGCGGTGAATACCGTAACGCACAGAGCTGAAGCGGCGGGAAGTGAAGCAAAACGCATGATAGGCAGGACACCGGGCTCCATAGCGGCGGTAAGACCGCTCAGGGACGGCGTGATAGCCGATCTTGATCTTACGGCGGCAATGCTTGCGGGCTTTATGCGCAGGGTGATAAGACCGAGGGGCTTTTGCCGACCGAAAACGGTGATATGCATTCCTTCGGGCTGTACCGACGTTGAACGCAGAGCCGTGGAGGAGGCGGTAAGGGCTGCGGGCGCGGGTCAGACCGAGCTGATAGAGGAGCCTATGGCGGCGGCGGTGGGCGCGGGATTGCCCGTAGATCAGCCGAAGGGCAGTATGGTGGCGGATATAGGCGGCGGAACGGCAGAGGTGGCGGTAATATCATTGAACGACATAGTGACGGCTCGGTCGGTCAGGGCGGCGGGGGACAGGTTTGACGAGGCTATAATGAATTACGTCAGAAAAAAGTTCGGACTGCTTATAGGCGAGCCCACTGCCGAGGAGATAAAGCTGCGCATAGGCTCTGCCTATCCCTATGAGGACGAGGGCAGCATGAGGATAAAGGGGTGCGGCATTGCCGATGGTCTGCCTAAGGAGGCTGAGATAAGCGCCGCCGAGGTGAGAGAAGCTCTGACCGAGCCGCTCGGACTGATAACCGATGCGATAAAGACTGCGCTGGAGCAGGCTCCGCCCGAGCTGAGCGCAGACGTAATGGAGAGCGGCATAATGCTGACGGGCGGAGGCGCTCTTCTGCGGGGGATAGATCTGCTTACGGCAAAGGAAACGGGTCTGCCCGTACATATTGCCGATGCCCCGCTGGACTGTGTTGCCGAGGGCGCAGGAAAAAGGCTTGAACAGCGCTGAACGGGAGACGAAAATGATAAGATCATCGGCAAAAAAGGGGCTTGCAGCCCTTGCTGCCGTTACGGCGGCATTCGTACTGCTCGATATACCGCTGCCGTGGGGCAGCACTCTCGGCAATATGCTTGCAGACAAAATAGTATACCCGCTGCAGAGCGCTGCTTCGGGGGCTGTAGGAGCAGGCGAAGGTGAGGGATCCGAGGGTGAGCTATCACAGCTGAGAGAGGAAAACCGCAGACTGCGCGATATGCTTATCGGCTATTATGATGCAATATCGGAGAACGAGGAGCTGAGAAGGTTTTTCGGACTAAAGGAGGAGAACGACAGTCTCGGGCTTCTCCCTGCGACGGTCATAGGCAGAGACAGCCCTGACGGATATTCGGCGCTGATTTTAGACAAGGGCGGCAGTGACGGGATAAAGACCGACGATCTTGTAGTCACCGAAAACGGGCTTGTCGGCAGGGTGAGTACGGCGGAGGAGCATTCCTGCAGGGTCGTGACGATACTGTCGCCCGATGCGGATATCGGCGCTGTTATAAAAAGAACGGGCGGCGGGGGTATGCTTTCGGGCAGACCGTCGCTTGCGGCAGGCGGCAGCTGCATTCTGACGGGACTTCCTGCGCACAGTGGCTGCAAAAAGGGCGATATAGCGGTCACCTCGGGTCGCTCGGGTGTATATCCCGCAAATATCAGGATAGGAGCTATAGCGGAGATAGCCTATGATCCCGTGACGGCTCTGCCCGAAGCGGTAATAGAGCCCTTTGAGAATATCAGACGGGTCACCGCCGTGGCTGTGATAACAGATTTCAGCGGAAGGGGAGGACTGAGCAGTGAAAGGATATGGATAGGAGAAAGACGATAAGGCTTGTTTTTTATGCGGCGGAGGCTTGCTGCTGTTATCTTTTGCAGACACTGCCATTACTGCCGTTTGAGAGGGGCGGACTTCTTACTGCTGCGGCGCTGACTGTCGGCGTATTTGAAAACGAACGGACGGCAGTTCTGACAGGGGCGCTTTTCGGTGCGCTGGCAGACTGCGCCTGCGGCTGTACGGGTTTTTTCGGCATTGCGATATCGGCGGCCTGCTTTATCGTGAGCTATCTTTACAGAGACAGGATAAGGACGAGCGTTATTACGGTGTTTGCTGTGGCGGGTACAGCGGCGGTCATCATATATGCCGCGCATTATATGATATTCCGCATCATAGCGGGCTTTCCCGAGCCCGAGGTGTGTCTTGAGAGGGAGTATCTGCCCCTGCTTGGCGGAACGGCTGTTTTTATTCCCGTTTTCTTCCTGCTCAACGGAGGTCTGCATCACAGACTGAGCGGCAAGAATAAGGGGGCAGGATCATTTTGAGAGAAAATAAGGAAGGACGCGGACTTCGGGCGAGAGCTGCCGTATTGGGCGGGCTCGTCTTTATTGCGGCAGGAATTTTCATAGCAAGGCTGATACAGTGGCAGATAATCCGGAGCGCGCTGTACTCCGCTGAGGACGGGAACGACGTCATTACCGTTATCAGTCCTGCGGTAAGGGGTGAGATATACGACTGCAAGGGCAGAGGTCTTGCGGTGGGTGTCACCTCGTACAGAGTCGTGATAAACAGGCTG
>CACWNZ010000072.1 GCA_902762335.1 uncultured Ruminococcus sp.
GCTCAGCGATAACGAGCTGGCGGATTACCGCGCGTCTACTGTAGGATTTGTGTTCCGGTTCTATAATCTGATCCCCACGCTGACGGTTTATGAAAACGTGGAGCTTGTGTCGGAAATATCGAAAAATCACCTTGACGCTAAACAAATGATAGAGGAGGTCGGGCTTTCCGATCACCTGCACAATTTCCCGTCGGAGCTTTCGGGAGGCGAACAGCAGAGGGTGTCTATCGCAAGAGCGCTGTGCAAGAATCCTCAGGAGCTTCTTTGCGACGAGCCTACAGGCGCACTTGATTCGGAAACGGGCGTCATGGTGCTCAAGCTTCTTCTCAAAATGGCAAAGAGCTACGGCAAGACCATAGTGATCGTCACACATAACCAGAGCATCGCAAAAATGGCTGATGTGGTAATCCGTGTGAAAAACGGAAAGATCCGCTCTGTTGAAGAACAGGAAGATCCCATGAGCGCAGACGAGGTGGAATGGTAATGCTGACACGAAAATTATTCCGTACCGCATGGAGCTACAAGGCGCAGTTCATCTCCATGATAATCATGATAACTTTAGGTATGGGCATCTTCCTCGGCTTCAATATGGAATGGTACACCATTGAATATGATACCTCACGCTTCTTTGCCGATACGAATTACGCAGATTTCAGATTGTATGACCGGAACGGCTTTACTTACGATGGCCTCGAAAAAATCGCGGGCATTGACGGCGTAAATGCGGCAACGCGCTTTCTGTCCGTTGATCTTGATCTGAAAGGCAAAACCAACAAATCCCTTGCCCTTGATGTCAGCGAAAGCTTCACCGTTTCGACCTTTGTCGTGATGGACGGAGCAAAGTATGACGAAAACGGTAACGGCTTCTGGCTGTCGGATAAATTCGCAGCCGCAAATGACTATAAGATAGGTGACGAGCTGACGCTTGAATATCACGGAATGGATATAAGCGAAAAAATTGTCGGTCTGATAAAATCCGGCGAACACATGATCTGTGTTGCGGACAAAAATCAGCTCATGCCCGATTACAATACCTTCGGTTATGCTTATATGTCTCCGGAAAAACTGAGATCGGTCATTCGTGAAAAGCTGAAAATGTCAGGTTTGCCCGAAAGCATGATAACGGAAAATGTTGTCGACGAAGCCGAAAACAAGGTCTACGCACAGATCAATATCCTGTCAGATATGGATAAGGAAAGTCTTGAGGATGCTGTCAAGGAAAAGCTTGGCAGAACGATAATGGTAACGCCAAAGACCGACCATGTAGTCTATAAAGAAGCAATGGGCGAATCCGAAGAGGGCAAAACAATGGGCTCGGTACTGCCCGTTCTGTTCCTTGCCATAGCGATACTCACAATGGTAACGACAATGCACCGTATCGCTACCAAAGAAAAGATACAGATAGGAACTCTGAAAGCTCTCGGCTTCAAAAACCGCAGGATACTTCGGCACTACACATCCTACGGGCTGTTTATCGGACTTGTGGGAACGGCTCTGGGCGCAGGACTCGGTTATCTTGTGTGCAAGGCTGTGATGAGCGAAAACGGCATGATGGGAACGTACTTCGATATGCCCGACTGGACTGCGGCAACACCGTTTTTCTGCTATCCCGTAATGCTCGGAACGATCATTCTGCTGACCCTCATCAGCTTCCTGTCCGTTCATCGTCAGCTCAGAGGAACAGCCGCAGAGACCCTTCGCCCTTATTCTCCTAAGAAAATGCGCAAGCTCGTCTGGGAGCGCACAAAGCTCCGGGATAAGCTCCGCTTCGGAACAAAGTGGAACCTGCGTGATCTGAGCCGCCACAAGAGCCGCTCCTTTATGACCCTGTTCGGGATTGTCGGCTGTATGGTGCTGATAGTTGGCGGACTTGGTATGCGTGATACTATGGCGGGCTTCCTTGATCTGCTTGATAAGGATATTTCAAATTACGCGACAAAGGTAAACCTTGTCGATAACGCCGACAGTGCAAGGTCAAAGACGCTTGCTTCTGAGCTTGACGGCGATTGGGAGAGTCTTACGGGAATAAGTCTTGACGGAGACACCGTAAGCCTTGATATAGTTCATAACCCGAACGGTATGTTCAATGTCATTGACGAGGACAATCGCCGTATCAACCTGAGCGACGAGGGCGTTTACCTCTGTCTGCGCCTGAGTGACAGGGCAAATATCGGAGACAATATCACATTCTCGCCCTACGGCTCGAAGGATACCTATACAGCAAAGGTCGTGGGATACAACCGTTCTATCATGACGGAAAGCGTTACAATGACCGATACACTTGCCGACAGACCGGGCATAGACTACACCCCTACAGCTATTTACACAAACAAAACGATTAGCGATATTACACCCTCAGAACTTATCGCAGGCAAGCAGGACAAGGCTCAGCTCATGGATACCTTCAACAGCTTTGTCAGCATAATGGACGGTATGGTGATAATACTTGTTGTCGCTGCGGCGGTTTTAGGAATCGTGGTGCTTTACAATTTAGGCATAATGAGCTATGTTGAGCGTTACCGTGAGCTTGCGACATTGAAGGTCCTCGGTTTCCGCAGCAGGCAGATAGGCAGACTGCTGATCTCGCAGAATATCTGGCTTACTGTCGTCGGCGTTATCATCGGACTTCCCGCAGGTGTAGGCGTTCTGAATTGGCTGCTGCTCTCCCTTGCCGGTGAATATGAAATGAAGCTGATGCTCGGACCTCTGACCTATCTGGTTTCGGTACTGCTGACCTTTGGTGTTTCTCTGCTTGTGGGGCTTATGGTAGCAAAAAAGAACAGGAAGATAGATATGGTAGGGGCTCTTAAGGGCGCAGAGTAAAACATTGATACGGAAAAAATTATATTGACCGGAATCGATAGATGAACTTGAACATAATCTTCGTTCTCATCTAAAAAAGATGCAGCTGAATCATTTAAAGCTGCATCTTTTTTCCGTGCGGATTTTTCTTCTTATGCCGCCTGATATTGGCAATATTTTATTGGGGGAACAAATTGCCGCGTCTGTGGTCAAGAGAGTGAAAAAGCAAATAGAATACGGTAATTGTTCTCTGATATGATTCATCATCTGCGTGTTCATCAGGACTATCGCCGTCAGGGGATAGCGCATCTGCTTGTTGAGAATGCAGAAGAAGCTCTGCGCAGGGAAGAAATTACAAAATTATTCGGACCGGTATTTAACGATAACGATCCCGCAAATACCTTCCGAAAGGAACAGGGCTAAACCCTTCGTACAGATCCGGATCACCGCAACAAAAGCCCGGATCAATAGGACTGTTTGCAGACGTGTTTTTTACTCGGATTTTTAACTTCAATTAAGTTTTGTAAAGTATAATACCACCATAGGCAGCAGGGCGCACACGGACCGGTAAATATATATGGTCTGTGTGTGCTGTGCCTATAACCAAAGAAAAGAGGTGAAAGCATGGATTTCAGACATGAGATCAAGTATGAGATAAATTATTCGGATATGCTTGTGATAAGGCACAGACTTGGTACGGTCGCTTATCTCGACCCGCATACCATTGACGGAAAATACCGCATTCGCAGTCTTTATTTTGATGATCCGACGGATAAAGCTCTGATGGATAAGCTTAACGGAGTCAGCTATCGAGAAAAATTCCGCATCAGGTATTATAACGGAGATACCTCGGTTATCCACCTTGAAAAAAAGACAAAGATCAGCCGTCTTGGCAATAAACAGAGCGCAGTTCTTACGGCAAAACAGGCGCAGAGCATTGTTGACGGCGATACGGCGTGGATGATCGGCTCCGATAATGCGCTGATAAGAGAGCTGTATTCAAGAATGGAAACACAGCGCCTTGCGCCGAAAACAATAGTGGATTACACAAGGGAGCCCTTCGTCTATACGGCAGGAAACGTACGCGTAACGCTCGATCATAACATAAGGAGCGGCATACGCTGTACGGATTTTCTTGATCCGGACTGTGTGACGGTCCCTGTTTCGGACAGCATTATTCTTGAAGTCAAGTGGGACGGTTTTCTGCCGGATATAATCAGGGCGGCCGTATCTCTTCCCGACAGGCGCGAGGGGGCTTTTTCAAAATATGCCGCCTGCCGCATTTACGGATAACATAAAAAAATTAACAGCGGATATCCCGCAAAAGGAGAAAAGACTATGACAAATTTCAGCGATATTTTTAAGTCAAACTTTCTTGAGAACGTTACAAGCGTGAGCATTCTTGATATGGCAATAGCCCTTGTTCTTGCTTTCGGTCTGGGAATGTTCATTTTTCTTGTGTATAAAAAGACCTATAACGGCGTGATGTATTCGGCAGGCTTCGGAACGACTCTTGTCGCACTGACAATGATAACAACGGTCGTCATTCTTGCGGTAACAAGCAACGTCGTTCTTTCTCTCGGAATGGTGGGCGCTTTGTCCATAGTCCGTTTCCGTTCGGCGATCAAGGAGCCTCTTGAAATAGCGTTCCTGTTCTGGTCTATTGCCGTGGGCATCGTTCTTGCGGCAGGCATGATACCGCTTGCCGTTGTCGGTAGCGTTATTATCGGCATAATCCTGCTCATCTTTGTCAACAAAAAGTCGCACACCAACCCTTACATCGTTGTTATCCGATGCAGCGGTCACGAGAGCGAGACCAAAGCAAAGGATTTCCTGAAGGAGAAGGCAGAGCGCTGCGTTATCAAAAGCAAGACTGCACAGAAGGGCGCCATAGAGCTGAATATAGAGATACGCCTGAAGGATGACAATACAGACTTCGTCAACGAATTGGCTGATATGGAGGGTGTGCAGAGCGCTGCGCTCGTCAGCTATAACGGCGACTATATGGGATAAGGATGTGATACTATGTCGTCTCATAAAAGCATAGATAAGATATGTATCATTATTACGGTGTTTACGGTAATTGTTGCAGTCGTTTTTTGCGGATTTTCCGCTATGGGAATAAATACAGTGCGGGCGATCGGCTATGAGAACAGGATCTTTGACCGCACAAAGGTCCATACCATTGATATTGTGATGAACGATTGGGAGAGCTTTATTGAGGGCTGTGAGAGCGAGGAATACTCTCCCTGCAATGTTATCATAGACGGTGAAGCAATAAAAAACGTCGGCATCAGGGCAAAGGGAAATACATCTCTCAGCTCCGTCAAAAATTCCGGCAGCAGCCGATACAGCTTCAAGATCGAGTTTGATCAGTATGACAAAACAAAAAGCTATCACGGTCTTGACAAGCTGTGCCTCAACAACATCATTCAGGACAATACCTACATGAAGGATTATTTAGCCTATTCGCTGATGTATGATTTCGGTGTAGATGCTCCGCTTTGCAGCTATGCCTACATCACCGTAAACGGTGAGGATTGGGGACTGTATCTTGCAGTAGAAGCGATCGAGGACTCATTCCTGACAAGAAATTACGGCAGCAATTACGGCGATCTTTATAAGCCCGACAGCATGAGCTTCGGCGGCGGCAGGGGCAACGGCAGAGATTTCAGCATGACCGATTTCATTAACGAAAACACGGACGAGAGCGATGCGGACAAAACGACAGAAAGCTCGGACAGCAAAAACAGCGTTGCCTTTTCTCCCCCGTCGGGATCTGACGGCAATATGCCCGATATGTCAGGCTTCGACCCTTCAACAATGCCCGATATGTCAGGCTTCGACCCGTCATCCATGCCCGATATGTCAGCTTTCGATCCGTCATCTGTTCCCGGCGGCAACGGGAAGATGCCCGATATGGGCGGCGGATTCGGAGTCTTTGGCGGCGGTATGTGCAGCGACGACGTAAAGCTGAAATACATCGACGATGATCCCGACAGCTATTCCAACATCTTTGGCAATGCCAAGACAACGGTTAATACCGCCGACAAGAACAGACTGATAAGGTCACTCAAAGCCCTCTCGGAGAAAACCGATATTGGCTCTGTCGTTGATACCGACGAGGTCATAAGATACTTTGTTGTACACGATTTTCTCTGCAACGGCGACAGCTACACCGGTCAGATGATACACAATTACTATCTCTATGAAGAAAACGGTCAGCTTTCCATGATACCCTGGGACTATAATCTTGCCTACGGCTCTTTCTCCGGCGGAAACGCTTCTTCGTCCGTCAATTCACCGATAGACACTCCCGTTTCAAACGGAATGAGCGACCGACCCATGGTAGCGTGGATATTCGACAGTGAGGAATACACCAATAAATACCATGAGCTTTTCAGTGAATTTTTCAGCGGGACAGATTTGGATGCGATGATAACCGAAACAGCCGCCATGATCGACGAATACGTCCGCAAAGACCCCACGAAGTTCTGCACCTATGAGGAATATCAGAAGGGCGTTGAAGCTATAAGGGAATTCTGTAAGCTTCGTACCGAAAGCGTAAAGGGACAGCTTGACGGAACTATCCCCTCGACCTCCGACGGACAAAAGGCGGACAGCTCCGCGCTGATCGACACCTCTTCACTGAACGTCTCGGATATGGGAACAATGGGCGGCAATGGCGGCGGCTTCGGCGGTTTCGGAGGTAAAACGGACAGCAAATCGTCGGAAAACTCTGACGGGAGCGCGGATAGCGGTCAGTCGGACAAATTCGGGGGATCTTCAAGAAGAACGTCAAACGGCTTTGGCAGACGCGGCAGCTCGACCGAAAGCTCACAGCAGGACAGCGCAGTATCGACAACGTCCTCTTCTGCAAAGTCCGAAACAAGCATACAGCCGCCTGACGGCTTGCAGATGCCCGAAGGGTTTGACCGGACTCAGATGCCTGAAGGGTTTGACCCGACCCAAATGCCCGAGGGATTTGATCGGACTCAGATGCCGGAGGGGGTTGATCCCACACAGA
>CACWNZ010000073.1:0-4035 GCA_902762335.1 uncultured Ruminococcus sp.
TAAGTTTATGATGACCCGGGTTTCTTCGCCGCGAATACGGCTACGCAGCAGGCACGGAAAGTATGGTAGAATGAAGAATTAAAGCTCATGAAAAAACAGCCGGAAATCGCCCTTTTCAAGGCGCGGCGGCTGGCGGCAAGCTGCCGCGCCCGATTTCGCGCTCAACTTCAACAGCAACCCATACTTCATCGCCGCGAATACGACTATAAAGCTTGGGCGCGGGAATTAAGTATGATACCACAAGAAATCCGCGCCGCGAAATAGGGTCCGGCGGGCGCCGGGAAGGTTGACAAAAAAGTGTCAATGGGGGTATAATTGTGACATGAATGATAAATGCGGAGGGGCGAACGAAGGGAAATGGCGACCAGGCAGGAGATAGAGAGCATACTTGCGCTTACAAGACCAAGAGATAATAAAACTCTGCTGACAAATATATCGGCACTCAATAAAGGAATAGGAGGAGTTCTGAGAATACTATACCGCGCAGACCCGGACAGGATACTTACGGCGGGCGATATAGGCGCTGCGCTCGGAATAACCTCGGCGCGCACGGCGGTAATGCTGAGTAAAATGGAAAGGCTCGGTCTAATAACCAAAAGAAAAAGCGCAAACGATGCGCGAAGGACCGAAATATATCTCACCGAAAGCGGAAAGGAAGCGAGCGAAAAGCTCAGAGCGCATTTTATCAGTATGATAAGCGAGGGTATAGACACCGTAGGATATGACCGTATGCGTGAGTTTATAATCACGATGAACGAGCTTTGCGACGCTATACCATTCCACGATATGAGCGACATCGTTCCCGAGGAATAAAACCAACGGCTCATGACTAAAACACAAAACGTCTGCGGCATTGCTTACACAGCGCCGCAGACGTTTTTTGGGGTTTTCAGACAAAGGATCGAAGCTATCGCAGGAAAAAGCTCATCGGGGGAACTTACCGTGCGCGATGCCTGCGCCAGCTCATCGGGCGAGCCGAAGCCGTAAAGACAGCCTACGGCGGGAACTCCGTTTTTTACGCCTGCGGCAATATCCGAAGCGCGATCGCCCACCATCACAAAGGAATGAGAGGGGTATTTCTTCATTATCACGGCAAAAATATCCTCCTTTGGGATAAAGCCGTATTCCTCCCCGCAGAAATAATCTATAAACCATTTGTCCAGCCCGAGGGCTTTTCTGTGGGCATCCATATAGCTGCGGCGGCAGTTCGAGAGTATCATAAGGGAACAGCCCGCCTGCCTGAGCCGGTCAAGAGCCTCCGTAATGCCCTCATAGGTGACCGCCTGCCCGCCGAGCACACCCTTTATCATCTCTGCGCCTATTATTGCACCCGCCTTTTCGGTGATCGCGGTCGAAAGCTGCGGCATAAAGCTGCGCCACATTTCGGGCGCCGTCATGCCGAGATATTTCGATACGTCGTCGTCGGAATAGACGGCGGGCTCTGCATAGCCTCCGTTTACGAGATATTCATAGGCCTTACGGAACGCCGAGCCGTAGAGGCGCTTCGTGTCGTGTATCGTTCCGTCAAAATCAAATACGGCAGTTTTTATCATAGCTGTCTCATCAGGTTGACCATTTCGATAGCTCCGAGGGCGCAGTCATAGCCCTTGTTGCCCGCCTTCGTGCCTGCGCGCTCTATTGCCTGCTCGATGTTCTCTGTTGCGATAACTCCGAACAGCACGGGGATCCCGCTCTTAAGGCTTGCCTGAGCTATACCCTTGGTAGTCTCGTTGACTACGAGCTCATAATGAGAGGTAGAGCCTCTTATTACCGCGCCCACACAGATAACGGCATCGTATTTGCCGCTTTCGGCTGTTTTCTGCGCGATAACGGGTATCTCAAACGCGCCCGGCACCCATATAGCATCTATGTTCTGTTCCTCCACGCCGTGACGGATAAGACCGTCTGCTGCGCCCTCAAGCAGCTTCTCTACTATAAAGCTGTTGAATCTTGACGCAATAATGGCGACCCTCATGCCCTCGGGCGCTACTACTCTGCCTTCAATGATATTGATGTTCATTATAAAAACCTCCGCTCACGTTTTTTATCAGTCAAGGGAAATATTATTGAAAATATGTCCCATTCTGTCCTTCTTTGTTCTGAGATAGAAGGCATCGTATTCGCCGGGATCTATCTCTATGGGAACGCGCTCCTTAATGCTGAAGCCGAAGCCCTCAAGCCCGTATATCTTGCCGGGATTGTTAGTCAGCAGGCGCAGCGACCTTACGCCGAGCTGCTGAAGTATCTGAGCGCCGTTCCAATACTCTCTCAGATCGGGCGCAAAGCCTAATTTGATATTCGCGTCTACGGTATCGAAGCCCTGCTCCTGAAGCTCATACGCCTTCAGCTTGTTTATCAGACCTATTCCTCTGCCCTCCTGCCTCATGTAGAGAATGATCCCCCTGCCCTCCTTCTGTATCATCCGCATAGCGGTGTGGAGCTGTTCGCCGCAGTCGCAGCGCGCAGAGCCGAAAACGTCACCCGTCAGACACTCGGAATGCACCCTGCAAAGGATATTCTCTCCGTCGCTTATATCGCCGCACACAAGGGCTATATGGTGCTCACCCGTTATGTCGTTGACAAAGCCGTGAATAATAAAATCTCCGTATGCGGTGGGGAGCTTTGCGGTAGCCTGCTTTATCATGTGCGTTTCGTGCCGCCTTATATGATCCTGCAGATCCTTTATTGTTATAAAGCACAGACCGTGCTCCTTTGCAAGACCCCATAGCTCCGGGGTGCGCATCATAGTGCCGTCGTCGCGCATGATCTCACAGCACAGTCCGCATTCCTTAAGTCCCGCAAGGCGGCAGAGGTCCACGGTCGCCTCGGTATGACCGCTGCGCACGAGAACGCCGCCCTTTCTTGCAGTCAGCGGAAAAACGTGACCCGGTCTGCGCAGATCTCGGGGCTTCGTGTTCTCGTCCGCGCAGGCGCGGCAGGTATAGCCGCGCTCCTCGGCGGATATTCCCGTAGTAGTGTTTACGTGGTCTATAGATACGGTGAAGGCCGTACTGTGATTGTCGGTGTTCTCCGAGACCATCTGAGGCAGATCAAGACGGTCGGCGATCTCCTTCGACATAGGCGTGCAGATCAGTCCCCTGCCGTATTTCGCCATGAAATTGACGTTTTCCGTGGTTGCGAATTCCGCCGCGCAGATAAGATCGCCCTCGTTCTCCCTGTCGGGATCGTCGGTGCAGAGTATGAGTCTGCCGTTTTTAAGCGCTTCAAGCGCCTCGGGTATCGTGCTGTATTCGTATCCCATAAAAATCCCACCTTTATTTTGCCGCGAACGGCTCAGTAAAATCCGTGCTGCGCAAGAAAATCCTCGGTTATCCTGCTCTCCTTGCTTTCGGGCTTTGGCGCACAGATCAGTCTTTGAACGTACTTGCCTATTATGTCATTCTCTAAGTTTACGGTATCTCCCGGCTGTCTTGACAAAAGGGTAGTCTGCTCCGCCGTGTGGGGTATCACCGACACCGTGAAGCTTTCACCGTCAAGAGCCGCAACGGTAAGACTTATGCCGTCTATGGCTATAGAGCCCTTCTCCACGATCAGAGAGAGTATCTCGCTTTTCGCGGATATCTTTACCAGAACGGCGTTCCCCTCGCGTTTAAGAGAGCTTATCCTGCCCGTACCGTCTATATGTCCCGATACTATATGCCCGCCGAATCGCCCGTCCGCAGGCATGGCGCGCTCAAGATTTACTCTGTCGCCGTTTTTCAGCGTACCGAGATTCGAGCGCCGCAGAGTTTCGGGCATAACGTCGGCCGAAAATCCGTTTTTGCCGAGCCGTGTCACCGTAAGGCAGACCCCGTTTACCGCAACGCTGTCGCCGACCTTAGTACCCTCAAGAACGAGAGAAGCGTTTATGTGAAGCTCCCCCGACGAAGCTCCCGACAGCCTTCCCGAGATCACGCCCGTCTCTTCAACTATTCCCGTGAACATCGCCGTACCCCCTCTCGACCTTATATTCAAGCAGGATATCATTTCCGAGCCGCGTTATTTCGGGCGCGCTCAGCAGCGCGGCATTGTCGG
>CACWNZ010000073.1:4146-10962 GCA_902762335.1 uncultured Ruminococcus sp.
GAGGGCTTCGTTTATTCCTGCGCCGCCCTCCGAGATAACGCTTGATATCTGTCTGTCTGCAAGCTCCTTCATCAGAGCGGCAAGGCTCAGGTGTCCCGTGCCGTCACAGGGCAGCCTGCGCACCTCCGCGCCGAGAGCCGTGAGAGCGGCTGTCTTTTCGGGGTCATCAACGGTGCAGGCTATCATCAGAGGAAAGTCCTTGGCGCTTTGGCACAGCCTGCTGCGCAGAGGGATACGAAGCCTGCTGTCGGCTATCACCCTCAGGGGCTGATGAGCGCCCTCAAGCCTGCAATTCAGCATAGGGTCGTCCGCAAGCACGGTGCCTATGCCCGCAAGAACGGCGCTGTATAAGCCCCTCAGCGCATGAACGTGCTCCCGCGCCGTCTCTCCCGTTATCCATTTTGAAAGCCCCGTATACGCGGCGGTCTTGCCGTCTGCCGTCATTGCGTATTTTATGGCGGTAAAGGGCGTCTTTGTCGTAATATAGTGAAAGAATATCCCGTTGAGTCTGTCGCATTCATCGCGCATGAAGTCCTCACGCACCTCTATGCCGTGCGCGCGAAGATACTCCGCTCCCTTGCCCGAAACAAGCGGGTTGGGATCCCTTGAGCCGATAAACACCCTTGAAATGCCGCTTTCAACTATCGCCTCGGTACACGGGGGAGTTCTGCCGTAGTGACAGCACGGCTCAAGCGTGACGTAAATATCCGCTCCGTGAGCGTTCTCGGTGAGAGAGGCTATGGCGTTCCTTTCCGCATGGAGCTCACCGCATTTTCTGTGCCAGCCCTCGCCTATTATCCTGCCGTCCTTTACTATTACAGCCCCGACCATGGGGTTGGGCGCCGTAAAGCCCGCCCCGCGCTTTGCAAGCTCTATTGCCCGGAGCATATAGTCCCTTGCCTCCATGCCGTCTCTTCCTTTCGTATAAAAAAGCCCTATGGTATTACCATAGGGCTTTACTGCGCCGTATTGACGTGGTGTGACCTTTTTCATCCGGACTTTTACCGTCGGCTCCGTAATCTCAACGGATCAGCCTGCGTGTGCAGGCAGGCGGGCTTTACCGCCGGTGGGGGATCGCACCCCGCCCCAAGGCTTTACACCTCAATTATAGCACACCGTGTCATAATTGTAAAGCTGTATTATAGGTATCAGCTCTTTTCAAACCATACGACGTCCATGAGGTTTGCGCTGTAGAGCTTGCCGTTATCGTAGGTAAAGCTCTCGTCGCCGCCGTCGATGGATACTGTCAGCTCGTTATCGGAGAAGGTCCATGTGCCTTCGCCTATTATCTCGGTCTGACCGCCGGAAATATAATAAGCTGAGGCCGTACCGTTTGCGTTTATTATAATATCAAATTCTTCCCATTCAAGTTCCTTGATGAAGTCAGAGATCTGCTCCTGAGAGTATGACCCCGTATTGAATACGCTGGTCCACTTGCCCGCAAGCTCCTTTTTCACGTTCTCGGGAACGGAGCTCTCGGTCGTTGAAGGCTCGGGCTGTGAGGTCTGCGTGGAATTCAGTATCTCCCCGAGGGTGGTATCCTCCGTAAGGGGCGTACCTGCGGAATCGTCCTTGCAGTAAACAGCGCCGCCCGCATAGACCATTTCGTCGAGATCCTCCTCGTATATTTTGTCATAAAGACCGGCGTAATCTACGGCGTCGACTACAGTAAGAGCCTCGGCTGCTGCCTTTTTGGCCGCCATAGAGGCAGTTCTTGCAGGCAGGACGTCGGGGTCGACCATACCGGGATCGCTCTTATTGATCGTTCCTGCAATTACCTCGGCATAAAGATCCTTTATCGCAGCGTTGAGCTCATTGACCTTGGCTCTGATATCTCCGCCGGATTGCTCGGAGGGCTCGGGCTGTGAGATCTGAGCCTGTGTAAGCGCATCGTAGAATACGGTATCCATTGTCAGGGGTATGCCCGAGGCATCGCCCTTATAGCAGATATTGCCGTTTGAGGCTACAAACTGAGCAACGTCAGCCTCCGTTATGACCGAGCTGAGGTTGCCGTAGGCTATTGCGTCGGCTATAGTCAGCTTTTTGGCAGCCTCTGCGTTTTTGGCTATAGGCGCATTTTTGTCGGGAAGGTGCGCGGGGTCAACAAGTCCGGGAGAGCTCTTGTTTACGGAGCCCGCAACGACCTCTGTATAAAGAGACTTAGCTGCAAGGTCAAGAGTCGCTGCCTTCTCGGTCATATCTGTCGGCTCGGGATACGATGGCTGCGAGCTCTGCTCTTCTACGCCTCTTATCTCGCCGATAGTAGTATACATCGTAAGAGATGCGCCTGTTTTGTCGCCCTTGTAGAAGATCTCACCGTCTCCGTATCCGTAATACTCCATAGCGGAGGCATCGAATACCGCCGTTTTGCCTGAGTAGGTTATTACGTCCTGCATGGTGAGGGCATTTGCCATAGCTTCCTTCTGAGCGTTTGATGCCGTCGCTGCGGGAAGCCTTGTCGGATCAAGTCCGTTGAGCGCGCTCGCGGGGGTAGAGGAATTTATATTGCCTGTGGTCACCGCCGTATAGAGATTGATCGTTGACATATAAAGTCCCTGCGCGTTTTTCCTCATCGCCTCGGGATCAACGGTATCGGAGGACTGCTCAACAGAGGAGCTCTCCTCGGGCTTGGAGCTTTCCTCGGGCTTGGAGCTTTCCTCGGGCTTCGACTGCTCTGCGGGCGCAGCGTTTCTTATCTGACCTATGGTAGTATCCATAGTGAGCGGAGTACCCGCCTTGTCGTCCTTATAGAATATCTCAGCGCCGCCGTATGCATAATTGCCTATTGTGGAGGCGTTGAATATATCCGTCTTTTCCGAGTAGTTGACTACGTCCTGAACGGTAAGGGCGTTTGCCTTTTCTTCCTTTTCCGCGCTTGAAGCAGCAGGAGCGGGAAGCTTGGCGGGGTCGATGCCCTTGAGCTCATCTGCGGACGAGGACGAGGTTATCATGCCGTTGGTAACGCCCGCATACAGGTTGATCGTTGACATATAAAGTCCCTGCGCGTTGCTTCTGAGCGTTTCGGGATCGGAAGCCTGCGAGGACTGCTCCGCGCTGTTATCCGGCTGCTGCCTGAACCACAGGAAATATGCTCCCACGCCAAGACCGGCGAGCACTATGCATACTATGATGATTATAACAGCTATCTTTGCGCCCGAGCCTTTTTTCTTGGGGGGCTGAGCGTTCCTGACGGAAACCACTGTTTCGGCGGAGCTGTACTGATCGCCGTACTGTCCCGCCCGAGCGTTCGGGGGAAGTATAACGTCCTGTGTCTGTCCGAAATTCTTGTCGGCAGGGGGAGCATAGGGATCCTGTACCTGAGGCGGCGCATAGGGGCTCGGCGCCTGCTGTGCGTACGGGCTCGGCGCAGGTGAAGCATACGGGCTCTGCGGCTGAACGGGAGCGCCGCTCATGGCAATTGTCGCATCGGGATCGAAGGGCTTGCCCGCCATAGGAACGGTCGCATCGGGCTCAAAGGGCTTGCCCGCCATGGGAACGGTCGCATCGGGATCGAAGGGCTTGCCCGCCATAGGAACGGTCGCATCGGGATCAAAGGGCTTGCCCGCCATAGGAACGGTCGCATCGGGATCGAAGGGCTTAGCTCCGACAGGGATAGTTGCATCAAGGTCGGGCGCAGAGCCGTTATCCACAACGGGGATCTCAGAGCTTGCAGGTTTAGGCGTCTCGTTTATGAGCTTTGAAAGATCGGGCTCGGGCGCCTTCGGGGCTTCCGCCTCTGCGGGCGCGGTATTTTCCGCATCGGGAGTGTATATAGTGCCGCACTTTGGGCAGACACCGTAATATTCATCAAACACGGTACCGCAGTTCTTGCATATAGTCATTGTAGTTCCTCCGTTTCTTTTTTGTTATATCTGAAAAAGCGGCGGCGCGCTGCGCCTCCGCCTGATACAGACGGTATCAGCCGTTAATAATGCTGCCGAGAGGAGTATTGTAGTTGATCGCAAAGCAAGGCTTGCCTTCAACGGATTTCGACCCCGCATAGCGTATCGTATTTTCGCAGCAGACGAAGCTTGCTAACTGATCCTCGGTAAAGCGGCTCGTCATTCCCTGCTCCTCAATCACGGAATAGACTGTAAGTTCCGCAGCGCGAGCCTTTCTCTCCGCAACCGAAGCGTTCTGCGGCGGCAGCGGCGCGGATATGCGGTTTGCCGCTGTCGTGGCGTTGAGCTCGCCCGAAACAACCTTGGCATAGAAGGTTTTTACGGCGTTGTTAAGGGTATCGGCGTCTCTTTCAAGCTCAAAGGTGTTCACACGGTCTACCGTCGAGTTAACGCCGTCTCTTACCTGATTTGCCGTGTCCTTGACGGCATCACAGCCCGCAAGAGGAAGCGCGAGCATAAGCGCCGCAGCGGCAGCGCAGAGTATACGGACAGTTCTTTTCATTTTATGACCTCCTGTATGATCTCATATCTCTACGGCTCAGATAAAGCCGTTCTTTTTTGCCCAGAGCTCAAGCGAATCCGCGCTGTAGGACAGCTTTTTGAGCGTTTCTATTATTTTCTTGAAGTCGTCCACCTCATAGTCGTTAATCTTGCCGTCCTCAAACACACGGTATATAGTATCCTTGGTCTCGCTGAGAAAGTGTATCGCAGCCATAAGTCTTACCGCTATCTCGCTGAGATCCTCATACATAAGCGCGGGCTTTCCGCCGCCTATGGGGCATTGATGAGTACAATAATAGTTACACAGCTCGGGCGCATCATAGACCTTTGCCATAGATACAACGTCATCGGGGCTCGGATTTTTATCGCCGCTCTCTATCCCCAGAAGCTTGGTGCGCTCTATATATACAAGATCCTGCGCGCTTTCGCAGTTATTGAGCAGAGGCTTCTGCTTAGCCGCCTTTTTTCTGGCTTTTCGGTATATATTTTCTTCCATTTGCTTATCCTCCGTTTGTTCACAGCTATAATTATCTAATATTATACCAAATCCCTCAAAATATTTCAATAGGCGCAGAAGCCTGCGACACGGAAATCAACTTTATAACGTCTTCCCGGTGTCAAGTGATGATCCTTTCGAATTGTTGTGTGATAACTCAATTCTACTACAGAATCATCGTTGTGGATACTTTTTTATTGCTTCGACGTCATTTTACAACGCGCGATTGAATCATAGTCCGATTTATCGTACAAATTGCATATAAAACAAATTTCAGAACTTGTATAATTGTGTAGAATGTGATAGAATTATTGTGTATATATTTTTTGCTATACATTTATTAAAGTGAGGAGACAAATATGATAACAGGCGAGCTTAAAAACAAGATCGACAGTCTTTGGGAGATATTCTGGACGGGCGGACTGACAAATCCCCTTGATGTTATAGAACAGATCACGTATCTGATGTTTATACATGATCTGGACGACAGCGAAAACCGCAGGACTAAGGAATGCGCTATGCTGGGGCTGCCTTATAAGAGCATTTTTGACGGCGAGATAGCTGTCGGCGAACGCAGGATAGATGGCAGGCAGCTCAAATGGTCGGTGTTCCGTGATTTTCCGGCGGCGCAGATGTATTCCGTTATGCAGGAGTATGTTTTCCCGTTTATCAAGAATCTGCACGGGGACAAGAACAGCGCCTATTCAAAATACATGGACGACGCTATCTTCAAACTGCCGACTGCGCTGATGCTTTCAAAGGTAGTCGATTCACTAAATGAGATATATCAGCTTATGAGCAATGCGCAATCCTCTGATGTGCGCGGGGACGTGTATGAATATCTGCTTGCAAAGATCGCGAGCGCAGGTGTCAACGGTCAGTTCCGCACGCCGAGACATATTATCAGAATGATGGTCGAGCTTATGGAGCCGCAGGCTGACGAGGTCATTGCAGACCCTGCCTGCGGAACATCGGGCTTCCTTGTCGGCGCTGCGGAATATCTGAAGGAAAAGCGCAAGGAAGAAATATTCTTTAACAGGCAGAAAAAAGACCACTACAACAACGAAATGTTCCACGGCTATGATATGGACAGGACAATGCTGCGTATCGGCGCAATGAATATGATGACTCACGGCATTGATAATCCGTCTATCGAATACCGTGACAGCCTTTCCGAGCAGAATCCCGACAAGGATATGTATTCCCTTATCCTTGCCAATCCGCCGTTCAAAGGCAGTCTTGACGGCGATATTGTATCTCCCGATCTGCTCAAGGTCTGCAAAACAAAGAAAACCGAGCTTCTGTTTCTTGCGCTGTTTCTGCGTATGCTGCGTGTGGGCGGTCGCTGTGCCTGCATTGTTCCGGACGGTGTTCTGTTCGGCTCGTCCACGGCGCACAAGGCTATCCGCAAAACGCTGATAGAGGACAACCGCCTTGAAGCCGTCATTTCCATGCCCAGCGGGGTATTCAAGCCCTATGCAGGTGTTTCAACAGGTATCCTGATCTTCACCAAAACAGGACACGGCGGTACGGATAATGTATGGTTTTACGATATGAAAGCGGACGGTCTTTCACTTGACGACAAGCGCTCACCTGTTCAGGAAAACGACATTCCCGATATTATCGCCCGTTTCCATAACCTTGAAGCCGAGCAGGACAGACAGCGCACCGAAAAATCCTTCTTTGTGCCGAAGGATGAGATCGTCGGCAACGGCTACGACCTGTCAATCAACAAATACAAGAAAACGGAGTATGTGCCTGTGGAATATCCTCCGACAAGTGAGATCATGGCAGACATTGACGGGCTTTACAAGGAGCTTGGCGAGGCGCTGAACGAGTTGGGAGGGTTGTTGGGTGAGTAACACTAATTCTTTAGGGGATGTTTTTACTTTAATTCGAAATGGTGCGAACATAAAA
>CACWNZ010000074.1 GCA_902762335.1 uncultured Ruminococcus sp.
CTGGGTAGGGGACGCCCTCCCTTGCAGGGCGTCCCCTCTTCCAAAAACAGTCCACCGGACTGTTTTTGGAATTCACCCTTTCCCAACGCTCTCAGGCAAAAGAATTTCGCGCTCTGCGGAGCGCGACCAAAGGCTCTGCCTTTGGAAACCGCAAGCCTTTGAAAAGGCTTGAGCGAAACTTTTGTGTTTTTTGCGACGATTTGAAAAGAATGAGGTAGATCAACATGGCATTTACAAAAAGAGAGTATCCGACGATAACTATAACCAAAAAGGCTGAGACGAGCCTTATAGGCGGGCATCCGTGGGTGTTTGACGGCGAACTGACCGCTTTTGACGGCAGAGCCGAAAACGGCGGGCTTGTTGACGTGCTGTCGCCAAAGGGCAGATACCTCGGCACGGGCTTCTATAACGATAACTCAAAGATAAAGATAAGACTTATCTCGACCAACGCTAACGACAGATTTGATGAGGCATTCTTTGAAAGGCGCATACGCTATGCGTGGGATTACCGCAAGACCGTTATGCGGGACGATATAGGCTCGTGCAGGGTCATATTCGGAGAAGCCGATACCTTCCCCGGACTGACCGTGGATAAATTCGGGGATATACTCGTAACACAGACCCTCTCCCTCGGTATAGAGCAGAGAAAGGATATTATCTTCCCCCTGCTGTATAAGGTGCTCACAGAGGACGGGCAGAGGATAAGCGGCATTTTTGAGAGAAACGACGTCGCTATCCGTGAGCTTGAGGGTATGCAGCAGAACAAGGGCTTCTATATCCATGAGGGTATACCCGTACCCGACAGCACAAGTACCGTTATAACCGAAAACGGCATTAAATATAATGTAGATTTTGAGAACGGACAGAAAACAGGCTTTTTCCTCGACCAGAAATACAACAGACTTGCGGTTTCAAGGCTTGCAAGGGGCAGAAAGGTCCTCGACTGCTTCACGCATACGGGCTCGTTCGCTCTCAATGCCGTAAAGGGCGGCGCAGAGCACGTCTGCGCGGTGGATATATCCGAGGATGCCGTTGAAATGGCAAGGGCGAATGCGGCGCTCAACGGCTTTGAGGATAAAATGAGCTTCAGGGCGGCTAACGTGTTTGAGCTTCTGCCCGAGCTTACCGCAAAGGACGGCTTCGACTTTATTATCCTTGACCCGCCCGCCTTCACAAAGTCGCGCTCTACCGTGGACAGCGCCATGAGGGGCTATAAGGAGATAAATCTCAGAGCCATGAAGCTGCTCCCGAGGGGCGGATATCTTGCCACCTGCTCCTGCTCGCATTTCATGAAGGACGAGCTTTTCAGAACGATGCTTCGCAGCGCCGCATTTGATGCTCACGTTTCACTTCGGCAGATAGAGGCAAGACAGCAGGCACCCGACCACCCGATATTATGGAACGTACCCGAGACGGATTATCTCAAATTCTATATCTTCCAGGTGGTCTGAAAAATTCATATTTTTTGCCATGAGGAAATAAAAGGCAGTCTGTTTTCTTTACTTTTTCACGGTAATATGGTATAATTGCCGTATAACGAAAAAACGATCATATTTGAGCGGAGGTGTATGAAGGTATGGCTATGCCGATATTTGCGTTTCTACTTTTAGGGATAATGCTGTTTGCCTTTGCGGCTATCGCATTTTTCTTTTTCGTCTTTGACCACCGCGATAAGCTCTATACCTACGATGACGACCCGCTTGTAAACAGCAATACCTTTGACTGTGAATTTTCCCGTATCGGCGGCTCCGAAAACGAGCACACCGCCATAAAGATCTCCGTGAAGGACGGCAAGGCGAGGCTTTTCTACAGCTTCAGACCGACAAACGGCGCGCCGACCGAGAAGAAGGAGCTTGATCTGCCCGACGATGCCGCAGACAAGCTTAAGGCGATATACAGAGAGCACTGCGTACCCGTGCTCGTCGACTGTATGAACAGAGAAGAGATCGCTCTCGATGCCCCGTCCGAGCTTATAATCTACAGCGCGGGCGAAAATTCATATACCCTCAGCAAGGATCAGCTCCTTCCCGAAAAGGACAGAGGTATCTTTTCCGAAACGGAGCAGCTTATGAGATCCTACATTATATAAGGCAAAACAGCAGTATTGCTGTCAGATAATTAAAATATAAAGGAGATGCGATAATGGGTCTTTTTGATAATTTCAGCAATCCGTTTTCATCTGCCCCGCAGCAGCCCGCTCAGAGCGGCAACAGGAGCGTCGATGTGGTGTTCGGCACTTTGCCCGAGAGCGTGGAGCAGTTCAGATCGCTCCCGCAGGCAGCTATGACTACTCCCTTCGATACCGCCGCACTTACCGTGCTTGCATTCTGTTTATATCCGCAGAACAAAGAGGCGTCGCTTGCAATGGTAGACTTCCTCAAGGGACCGAAGCCCCTCACACCTTACGAAAAGCAGTTCATTCAGGATCGCTTCAGCGGCGCCGACTATATCCCGAGGTCGTATTTCAAGGGCGCAACCCCTCAGAACGACTATCAGCCCTCGCAGCCCTATACCGTCACGGTATCGGAGAATCCCTATTCATACCAGAACGAGAACTACGCAAAGCTGTTTATCCGTTCAGGCGGCGCTGACAGTCCCCGCGAGGTGCTCATGAGAAAGGCTAAGGACGGCAAGTGGTATCTGTGGGAGCAGTTCATTCTCGTAGGTATCCGTCAGCCCGAAAGCTCCAATCCGTGGGCGTGAATATGATCTGAGAGGTGAGGATATGGATATTACGGGAATATGGAAAATAAAAGAAGCGCTCAGGTTCAACGATAACTACGAGCGCGAGTGGGTGAGCGTTGAAAGCATACTTGCGGACGAAAACACGGACCCGTCCGACAAGAGGATGCTCGGCTCAAAGGTGCTTTTTGACGTGGACGGCTTTATAAAGATGATGATGCCCGTTCCTGAGGACATACCGCAGGAAGAGATAGACGAGGCTCTTGCCTCGGGAGAGCTTGAGCTGTACGGCGATAATATGATGGTCTATGAAAAATATCCCTATAAGACCGAGGACGGAAAGCTTATGTTCAGAACGAACGTAAGGGGCGAGATACTCGGCGAGGAAATTGACCCGTGGGCGGAGATAAAAGAAGCAGACGGAATTCTTGAGTTCTTTGCCTATCATCTTGAAAAGGAATAACAAAAATCACGGAGCGTCGGCAAAATGCCGGCGCTCCTTTGCTCATTGCAGGAATACCGCATAGCCCCTTGAGGGGTCGTTTACAAAAACGTGGGTAAGAGCGCCGCAAAGCCTGCCGTTCTGTATTATCGGGCTTCCGCTCATGCCCTGAACTATCCCGCCCGTTCTGTCCAGCAGGCGCTTATCGGTTATTCTCACTATCATATTTTTGCACGACGAGCTGTCGTTATAGCTTATCTCCTCTATCTCAATGCAGTATTCCTCGGGCTCACTGCCCTCTATTGTTGTGAGCATCGTCGCGGGACCTCGCACGATCTCCTGCTTGAAGGCAAGCGGCAGGACTCTGCCGTTTTTGGGATACTCTCTCAGTCTGCCCTTAACGCCTTTTTCGGTGTTTTCGGTCAGACTGCCAAGCGGCGTTCCGCTACTGAAGTCGCCCGACAGGGTCCCGGGCGAGCCGCAGGTGCTCGGTATGACAGTATTTATATCTACCCCGGTTATCTCACCCCTGAGCAGCGGCATAAGACAGCCGCTCGTGCTGTCGCAGATACCGTGACCCAGCCCCGCAAATCTGCCGTCAGAGGGGTCGATATAGGTCATGGTGCCTATGCCCGCTATGCTGTCACGCACGTTCACGCCGAGCCTGTATTTACCCGTAATGCTGTCCCTTGCGGGTATTGGCTTACAGGTGAATACTCTGCCGTCACGCTTTACGTCTATGCTCAGAGCCTTGCCCCCGCTCTGTTCGGCGGCGGCGCTGAGCTGCTCGTTCGTGCGCAGAGGAACACCGTTCACCGCAAGCAGAACATCACCGCCCCTTATTCCCGAGCTTTCGGCAGGAGAAAGGCTGCCCTCGTCGGTACAGACCGGAGCCGTAGATGCCGCAACGAGCCCTTCGGTATAGAGCCTTATGCCAAAGGGCTGACCGCCGACGATAACGTTTCTTCTGTCGGTCAGCTCAACGCTTACCTCCTTGACGGGGAAGAAGCCGAGCATCATCAGCCGCGCATCAAGGAGCCTGCTCTGTGCGCAGGTATCGAAGGAGGCGGGCATGGTCCTGTCCTCGGGATAGCTCAGTGTCAGCGGCAGAGGGCTGTCCGTGACCGGATTATCCGGCGAGGACATAACGAGTCTGTCGGGCATGAGCAGGTCTGCCGCGCCTGCGCAAATAAACAGGGCGCAAAGCAGAGGTGTTATACACACTACAAAGCGCCTGATGCTTCGTTTCATAGATCTGCCACCTTTGAAAGCGGTCTTAGCCGCAATAGATCTTGCTGCGCTTATCTGCGCACGGTTATAGTATCTGCAAAAATGCACAAATTAATCATAGGTACCTTTGGAAATGAGCGCAGAATCTTCGTCAGAACTGACAAAGTTCAGGTAATTTTTTTGTGAGTGTGTTGACAAGCGCAGAGCAAAGCTGTTAAAATGAATTGTTGAAGAACGTATGAGCCTGATGAGGAGGATACGTTTTCAGAGCACTAAAATAATATTATGAAAAGATGTGATAACTGTGATAAGAAGTATGACGGGTTACGGCAGATTTGAGGGTCTTATCAACGGCAGACAGACCGTTTTTGAGATCAAGGCCGTAAACCACCGTTTCTTTGAGCTGCAGTGCCGTTTGCCGAGAGGCTGCGGCTTTCTTGAAGAAACCGTAAAGGAGCTTGTATCGAGATATGCGTCAAGGGGCAAGATCGACGTCTACGTTTCCGTTGAGGCGGACGATAATCTTGAGGCGGAGGTAAAGATAAACCATTCGCTCGCTTCGGGCTATCTCAGGGCGCTCAGAGAGCTCTGCGCCGAATATGAGTTGAGGGACGATATCTCCGTTTCTCTGCTTTCGAGGTACACCGATATTTTCACGGTGACGAAGGCTCCCGAGAATGAGGAAACTCTCAAGGAGATAGTTCTTGAGGCAGGAGAAAAGGCGATAGCCGAATTCATGGCTATGCGTGAGCGCGAGGGCGAGAAGCTTGCCGAGGACGTTCTTGAGCACGGCAGAAGGATAATCTCGCTTGTAGACGAGATAGACGAGCGTTCACCCGTTACCTTGGAGGAATACAGGAACAAGCTGTACGACAGGCTGAAGGAGGTGCTCGGCGACACGGGCATAGACCCGCAGCGGATACTCACCGAGGCTGCTATCTTTGCCGATAAGACCGCCGTAAGCGAGGAGACCGTGAGACTGAGGAGCCATTTTTCACAGCTTGAGGAAATGCTGAAAAAGAGTGAGCCCGTGGGAAGAAAGCTTGACTTCATCGTTCAGGAGATGAACAGAGAGGCAAATACGACGGGCTCAAAGGTCTGCGACGCCCGGCTTGCGCATAAGGTGGTCGAGATCAAGTCCGAGATAGAGAAGATAAGAGAGCAGATACAAAATATTGAGTAACGGGGCGGTAATATGAGGCTTATAAATATCGGATACGGAAATATGCTTTCGTCATCAAGAATAATAGCGATAGTCAGCCCCGAGGCCGCGCCTGTAAAAAGAATGATACAGAACGCAAGGGAAAAAGGAATGCTCATAGACGCTTCATGCGGAAGAAAGACTAAGGCTGTAATAGTTACCGACAGCGATCACGTCGTGCTCTCGGCGGTACAGCCCGAGACAGTTGCGCACCGTGTGAACGAGAGCAATGAGGAGGAAACGGCAAATGACAAATGACGGACTTCTTGTGGTAATATCAGGAGCCGCAGGAACGGGAAAGGGAACGATAGTAGAAAGGCTTGCCGCAGACGAGGGGATAAGGGTATCCATATCCGCTACCACGCGCAGCCCGAGAGGAGCCGAGCAGGACGGCAGAGAGTATCATTTTCTCAGCAGGGAGCAGTTCACCGAGCTTATCGGCGAGGACGGCTTTCTTGAATATGCCGAGTACGTCGGAAACTTTTACGGGTCTCCGCGAAAGCAGGCCGAGGATTGGATGAAGCAGGGCAAGGACGTTATCCTTGAGATAGAGGTGCAGGGCTGCGAGCAGGTAAAGCAGAAAAGACCCGACTGCGTCAGCATATTCATTCTGCCGCCTTCAATGGAGGAGCTTGAGCGCAGGCTCAGAAAAAGAGGCACCGAGACCGAGGAGCAGATACGCGCCCGTCTTGCAAGGGCAAAGGAGGAGCTCCCCCTTGCAGAGAGCTACGACTATCAGGTCGTCAACGATGATCTTGACGCCTGCGTAGAAGAAATAAGGGAAATATTCCGCGCCGAGAAGGAAAAGAGAGCAAGGTAAGCAGCTATTCAGAGAAAGGGAGATGTGTTATGTACGAGAAATATTCAAGACCTTCGGTAGACGACATTTTTGCGGGAAAGGTGAGCAAGTATGCTCTTGCCATAGCGGTTGCAAAAAGGGCAAGAGAGCTTACCGACGATATGCAGAAGGACAAGGGCAAGGTCTGCGACAAGCCCGTTATAGTAGCCGCCGAGGAATTCAGGGAGCATAAGTTCGCTATTCTTGAGCCCGAGACCGATGACTGAAAAATACCTTGCGGCAGGGGTAGCCGTTGAAAACACGGCGTACCATTTTGACAAGCTCTACGATTATGCCGTTCCCGATGATATGAGGGAGAACGCCCGCCCGGGGTGCAGGGTAATGATAAGCTTCGGTCACGGGGCGCTCAGACAGGGCATGATAATGGAACTGCATGAGATCGACGATATATCCGG
>CACWNZ010000075.1 GCA_902762335.1 uncultured Ruminococcus sp.
ACAGTGCAGAAATGTCTGTTCGGGTCTGTCATTGCGCCGTTGAGGGTGGATACCACGTCATGACCCGTACCCGCATTGTTCACGCCGCCGTCCTTTGCGGCTATGTTGTGGGCTTCGTCTATGAAAAGAACGCTCTCCTCGGCAATGGCGACCTGCTCCATTGTCTGTCTCGGGATACCTGCAACGTAGCTGTTGGTCAGGTTTTCTTTTTTTACCTCATGTACCCTGCCCACCTTCAGCACGCCGTTATCGTGCAGTATCCTGCCGATGAGCCTTGCTATAGTCGTCTTGCCCGTGCCGGGGTTGCCCAGCAGAACAAAATTAGGTATAGGGGGGCGTGTAGCGTCAGTATTGTTCTGCGAGGTCTCAAGCCTTTGTATGGCTATGTCGGGCTTTTGGTATTCCTGCTTCGTCTCCGGGGCAGGCTGATGCTTTTTTCTGTATTTATCAATGGCGGAGAGCACCTCTGTGACCTTCTTGTATGCGGGCTCCCAGCCGGGACGGTCAAGCTCCCTGAGTGCCTGACCCTGCTCGTTCTTAACGCCCCAGATCGTGTCTATCGTTTCGGGCGTGATGACGAGCTTATTATCCGTAAGACTTGCCCTTTCGGCGTAGTCGAGAATTCTCTGATAGATCTCGCTGAGCTTCTCCGATGCAAGCTCGGCGTTGGCGCGGCTCGACGCCGCCCTCTTGCCCGAGGCATACATTATCCTTTCGGCTATTGTCTCAAGCTGAGAATATCTGAAGGTGATCTTCCTGCCGCTCTCCGTACCCGTGAAGCTGAGATAGCGCAGCAGGCTTTTCAGCTCGTCTATGCCCGGATAGCCTATCTTTATGCAGTTCATGGGGTTGAGGTTTTCCTTGTATATGAACTTCGCCGCAAGACCCCGCTGATCCTCAAGGAATTTTATAACGGCGTCCTCGTTCGACGCGCTCTCGGGGAAGGTGAGTATGCAGCAGTTATCCCTGTAGTTCTGCTCCCAGGTGGTGAGGATATTATCAATAAGCGCGGGACTTGCTATCGCCGTGGTGACGGCGTTGTAAAAGACCACCGCTATATTCCTGTTCCTGCCCATTATCGGCTTGATGAACTGTATGAACATCTCAAGCTCCATAGCGCGGAAGGAATATCTCACGTTGAAGCTCTTTTTCTTATTGTCCTCCGCAGGCTGAGCGGGCTGAGCCTGCTGCTCTGTCTGCTGCGGCTGCTGTTGGGGCTGTGTCTGCTGCTGCGGCTGCTGAGCGGGCTGAGCCGCGCCGCTTATAGCCCCGGGCGCGTAGTCGTCGTCATCGTCGTCGAACATTCCCGCAAGGGCATCGCTGACCTGTGAGCCTGATGAAGCAGTCTGCTGCGGCGGGCTTTGTGTCTGCACGGCGGGCTGCTGTACGGGCTGAGCCTGAGTCTCATGAGAGCTTTCGCCGTCCTTTTTTTCTTTACCGAGAGCTTCGGTATAAGAAGGCATGGGCAGACCCTTGTTCTGCTCCTCAAAGAAGAAGCGCGCGCTTTCGGGGTCGCGGCAGTAAATTCCGCGGTTGCCCGCGCCGCCGTAGAAAACGATATGCTTATATCCCCTGCTTTTGAGGAGCTTGACAAGATAATACTCCATATTGCACAGCACGTTATCCGCAGGACAGGCAAGGTCGTTCACGTTGCCGTAGAGGATATAGGTGCGCGTCTTGTGTTTGTTTTCGTCAAGTATAGTTCTCATTTTCTGCTCCCTTCAGAAAGGCTCAGAAAAGCTGTCTCGGCTGAAGCTGCTTTACCTGCTCCTTTGAGGTGTATTCCTTTCTGTCGGACTCCTGATTGACCTTGCCGCTGCAGGCTATGCTGCCCCTGAGTCCCGACTGCTCGAGCTTTTTGTTGAGCAGCGTTCTGAGTCTCTGCTTTTCCGTCTCGGATACGGGCTGTCCGCTGCCGTTGAAGGTGAGCACCTCCATAGCCATTTTGGAGAGATCTCCCGAGTCGAAATCGTTATCCAATGTGACGGAGATCTCGTTGCCCGTGCTGTTCTGTCTGAAGTTGACAACAAGCTTCTGACTGAGATCGTTGCCCACGGGCGCCGCCCACTGCATGGTATAGTTCTGCTCGGTCATGAAGTCGGCTATAACGTCAAGGGCGATGAGCCTTTCGTAATAGCCCCTCATCACGTTCACGGACTTATCCACCATTCTTTTAGCATCGGGCTGAGTCTGTGTGTCGAACTCCTCAATAGCCTTTGTAAGCTCGTATTCGCTGAGAGTACCCGACTTTGCATCAAGAGCCTCAATCTGCTGCTCGAGAGCTTCGACCGTCTCCTTATACCTGCCCTGTGAAAATCTGTAAAGGTCGCCCTTCTCCTGTCTCTTGTCCTCTCTTGCGCCGTTATTGAAAACTATGAATCTTCTCTGAAGCAGTTCCTCGTGCAGACCCTCGAGCCTTGCCCTGAGCTGGTCCTCAAGCATATCCGTCTCAAGTCTCTGCTGCATATTCTCCGATACCGCCATTGCAGTCTCTCTTATAACGGTGCGGGCGTTCGAGAAGGCGGACTGATACATATTCTGATCGAACATTCCCCTTGCGCGCTCGTAGGCGTTCTTTATTGAAGCCGCCTTTCTTCTGAACTCGATACCGCCGTCGCTCTCCGCCATATTAGTGAGCAGCTTTACCGAAGCCTCGGCATCGCGCAGGGCGCTCTCCGCCGCAGCTCTCTGCATCTGAAGCGCCGCCGCGGTCTGCTGCTCCCACTGAACGAGCTGCTGCTTTTCGGCGTTGCTCTGATCTATCTTTGCTATAGTCTGCGATATTGCCCTGTTTCCCTTGTCTATTTCAGCCTTGAACACCTCGCGCTGCTTTGCGTATTCGGCGTTCATCTGCTGTCTGCTCTGAGCTATCCTGCTGTCTATCTGCTCGGTAGAGATATTCTGCGTGCCTATGCTGTTCAGCTCCTGCGCTATCTTATCAAAGCGCGCCGCCATTTCCTCGCTGTATCTCTCGTTTGCCATGCGCTCCTGTCTTGCAGTCTCTCTCATTTCGGAATAAAGACTGTCAAGCTCTCTGCTGCAGTTGTTTACGGCTATCTGCTCTTCTCTTCTGCGCTGTTCATCTCTTCTGCGCTGCTGCTCCCTGCGCTCCTGCTCCCTGCGCTCCTGCTGCTGAGCGTAGCTGTTCTGTGCGGGAGCCGTGTAAGAGGGCTGAGGTGTATAATTTGACTGAGGTATACGGGTCTGAGCGGGCGCCGTATAGCTCTGACGGGTATTTGAATAAGACTGTGAGCCTGCGTTGGAATAGCTCTGCTGCTGATACCTCTGCTGTGCCGCCTGCTGCGCCGCTCTTCTCTGATTGCTCGCTCTTATGGATCTGCTTGCTCTTGCCGCCCCTGCAGCCGTGGCAGCTATAGCCGCCGCGCCTATTACAAAGGGACCGAGAGCCGCAAGTGCAAAAATGCCGAATACTACGCCCGTTGCTTCTCCGCTCATATTTCATTCCTCCGTTATTTGTATTTTCGTTCGAGATACGTTATCTGCTGCTCGGGGCTGGGCTGCTTTTTGCCGCTCTGCTCCTGAGCCTTTATAGCTGTCTGCTGCTTTGCCTGCTCGCCCATAGTCAGCACGTTGAGATTGGGCGATACGCTCCTGACGGTCTGAGCCGCGCTGCCGACTATGGCGTTTACGTAGTCGGGGCTTGTCACGGTCACCGCCGTAAGAGAGATAATGCAGTAATTTCTCACCGCAAGACCGTTCTCTCTGAAAGGGACGTAGGTTATGTTGAGCATATCCTCGCCCTGTACGGTCATTATCAGATCGAAGCACTCAAGGGGACACGACCTTGCAAGCGTATCCGAGGGATACCACTTCTGCTCAAGCATATAGGCGTCGGGCTCGCGGAACTTCTTTTTTACCTTGCGGTAGCCCTTGTCCTTGAGAGCCTTCTCCGCCGCCTGCGCAAGCGCCCATCTCTCGTCCGAGAGCAGTCTCTCGCTGAGTATGCAGTTGGTTATGCCGCTGAGCTCGTCGCTCCACCGCTTTGCGTCGGTAACGAGGGCAAAGACGTGCTTGCGGTTTCTGTGGTCGGCGGTCTTTAAGTATTGTTCTATGCCCTTTTTCTCGATGTCGTTTATCTGCGCAAGAGCGCCCCTTATTTTCTCCCTGAAGGCTATATACGTCCCGCTGCTCCAGAACTCAAGCTCGTTTTCCTTCATCACGAAGGTGCCTGCCGCCGTCGTGAGCTGATACTCCTCAAGCAGCTCTATCTGTCTTGCGATGCGCTTGACTATAGAAGAATAATCCGCAAACGCCTGCATCCATTCCTCAAGGGACTTATCCGTCTTGGTGGCAAGCAGGTCGAACTCAAGCAGAACGCTGCCCGCATCTGCCGCCGCCGCCTGATACATCTGCCTGTCTATCTCTGCGGCAAGCTCGCTGCAATGGCTGTCTATTATGGCGAATTCCCCGTTATAGAAGAATTCATGTGGCTTTTTATCCGTCTCCTGACGGGACTGTCTTGCCTCCTCTATGAGCTGAAGGGCATAAGCCTTATGCGCCTCGTCGGTCTGCTCGGTGCGCTGCTTCATGGTCTTGAGCAGGGCAAGCAGCTCGTCGTTTGCCTGACTCAGTTCCTCAAGCTTGGCGTTCTGCGCCGCCAGCATACGCTCGGTCTGCCGCTGCATATCGCGGCTCTCCTGCTGAGAACGTCTCGTCATCTCGTTCTGGAAATCCCTTAATCTGCGTGAATATTCCTCGTCCGTCTCGTTTTTCTGCCGCCGCAGGTCGCTCTGATATTTCGCCTTGAGCTGCTGCATCTCGCGGTCGGTCTTAGCGGTCATCTCGTTCTGCATTTTGCGGCGGTCGCGGTTTATCTGATCTATCTCCTTTTGGAGCTCCTTTATTTTTTTTCTCAGCTCGGCCTCCGTTGCCATATCACTGACCTCCCGACTCCTGAGTATTGCTCAGCTCGCCCGAGCCCGTATCTATGCTGTTCTGAAGCTCGGTATTATAGCTCGTCTGAAGCTTTATTATAAGCGCTATCCTCTCGTCCACCTTATCAAGCTCCTCATCAAGCCCGGTAATGGAATCCGTCACGGTGCCGTACTTCAGCACGACCCCGTCCTCAAGAAGATCCGCCGTCTCCCTGTCAAGCCTTGCGTGCGATCTTATCTCGTTTATGGATCTCATCGCCTTGTCACAGTCGAGGGACATTACCTCCGCCTTTGCGCCGAGCTCTGCAAGCTGCGCGTTCTTTGCGTCGAGGTCGCTCTGAATGCGGTCCGCTCTTTTCTGCGTTTCGGCAAGGCTCTTTTCGGCGTTCTCTATGGCGATGTTGTTTTCCTTTATCTTTTCTATCGCCGCAAGCTGCTTTGTGTTGAGCGACATGAGCTGCGCGCCCTTTGCCTTGACCAGCTCCTCAAGACCGTCGTCTATGGTCTTTTTGAGGGCGGCTATCTCCTCGTCCCTCTTGCGAAGCTCCTCCCTGAGCCTTGCTATCTCCTTATCCTGCGCCTCGGACGAGTCTCCCGTCCTCTGATGAGGAGCCGTACTCTGCTCTATCGGTCCGAGAGGCGAACGCACCTCGTTGTTCGCGGGAAGCGGAGAGCGCACCTCGTTGTTTGCGGGCAGGGGCGAGGTACTGCCGCCGTTGCTGTTTCCTAAGAATCTCTGTACGCTGCCGACAAGACCCGAGCCGACGTTCCTCTGCGGAGTGCTGACCTCGTCGTTTGCAGGCAGCGGCGAGGCTCTGTTGGAGTTGCTCTCCCGTGTGTTCACCTCTATTTTGCAGGTGTTCTTGCCGCTTTGACTCAAGGCGCGCTGGATAATGAGCTCGTCATCGTCACTGTCGAAGCCCAGCTCCTCAAGAGCGGCTTTCTCCTCCTGACGTTCCTTGTCAGCCTTTTCAACCTTCTTTTCCAGCTTGTTCTGCTGTTTCACAAGCTTCTGATACTTCTTCTCAGCCTTTTCATAGGCCTTCTTCTGGTCGTTCACCTTGTTCTTGTGCTGCAACGCCTCAACATCCTTGGTGAGCGACTCCATGTACTTCATGATACTCCCCTCTTCAGGATCACCGGCAGTGATGAAATTGCCGTTCTCACGTTCCAGGAAGAAATAGAGGTTGCATTTGCGGCCCATGCCCTCCACCTTTGTGTAGAGATTGCAATTGGTCACACCCAAATCCTTGTTGGAAACCTTTTTGTAAAGCATCATGGAACCGGAGGACTTGCCCTTGATCCGGTCCTTTTTCAGACGTTTCTTCAACGCCTCTTCGGCAATCTTCTTGGAGCAGTCCAGCTGCATGCTGAAGGCAGGCCGCATGGCATCCTTGGAAAATTCAACGGTTACCGCACTGACATTCTGTGCAGAGACAACTCCACCCAGGAAAAACAATCCTGCAAACAATACAAAAAACCTTTTCATAATAGCAATTTTAATTTTTTTGCAAAAATAGCACTTTCTTCAATTGCCTCCGCCACCCACCTCCATTTTTTTGAAAAAAAAAGAAAAACAAATCCGATAATTGTCTATTTTTGCATTTTGGCCATGGTGCCGAATTTTTATGCAATATGTCTGATACAAAAGAGAAAAGAAAGAACGTTGGGAAAGTGGTGAAAGGCCTGCGCATCGCAGGGATTTCCCTCTTGGGCCTGCTGCTGCTGGTGATTCTGTTTGCCGGCCCGATAGGAAAAGCCGTAATCCAGAACCACGACACCGGCATCATAGGCCGCCAGATTGAAATAAAGCGGCTCAAGCTGCACCTGCTGACCGGCAATGTGCGCATTTACGGTTTCAACATGAAGGAGGCGGACGGGCAAAGCGACTTTGTCACCTTC
>CACWNZ010000076.1 GCA_902762335.1 uncultured Ruminococcus sp.
TGACCTGGTTCAGACGGGACGAGTATATAAAATGGATAGAGGTAGACCGCTGTGACGACGTTCTTGCCGAAGCGGTGAAGATAATTGAGGAAGCGGATAAAAAGAAAGCGTAAAGAAAAAAGGATAAACGGGGAAGGGAGGAAAACCGATGGATAAACCGACAGCGTTGAAAAGAGTGATAATGACTATCCTCACTCTTTTAGTGATAATATACGTTATTTACGTTATATGCAGGGCAAGCTTTACACAGGTAAAGACCATTACCGCAAAGGAGAGCGTAGCCTATAATGCCGTAACTGCCGATGCCTTCGTTTTACACGACGAGGCTTACATCAGGTACAGCGGCGACGGCATAATATCCTATACGGTCGGTGACGGCGATAAGGTATCTATCAACGAGGGCGTTGCGGGCGTTTTTGACAGCGTGAGCAGCGCGGGTACCCGACAGGCGGCAGAAAGACTTAAAACAAGGATAAACGCCCTTACTATGCTGCAGACGAACGCCGACGTGATAACGAGAACGCCCGACGAGCTTGACAACGAGATAGGGAGATCTGAGCGCTGCGGGCAAATGCGCGGACGATATCCTCTATGCGATAAACGAAAGACAGCTCGTTACGGGCAAGGCAAAGGACTATAACGAGAAGCTCGCAGAAATGAAGGAAAAATACAAGGAGATCTCTGAGGGGCTTTCCGAGGACAAAATGAACAAGGAGATAAAATCCCCCTGTACGGGCTATTTCGTGAGCAGCGCCGATGGCTATGAAAACGTTATAAGGACGGATAAGTTAGAGGAGCTGATGCCCGCCGATATGACAGCCGACAAGCTCGTGCCGGCGGAGATACCCGACGGAGTGATAGGCAAAACGGTAACGGGCGTATATTGGTATGCCGCCTGCCCCGTCAGCGCGGAGGACGCCCTGAGGATAAAAAACGCATACAGCATAAAGCTCGATATCCCCACGGTATCGGGCGAAAAAATAAAGGCGGAACTGTATTCGCTCAATCAGCCCACGAGAACGTCGGATGCGGTGGCTATCCTGCGGGGAACGTTCATGAACTCCGAAATGGCGGCGCTCAGAAAGGCTAAGATATCTATAATACTCAACACCTACGAGGGAATAAGGATACCCAAGAGCGCGGTACACGAGAGAGAGGTCACCCGCAAGGTCGAGGACGAAAACGGAGCTGAGCAGGAGGAAAGCAAGGTACTTTCGGGCTGCTACGTCAAGCTCGGCAACGAGGTCAGCTTCCGTGAGATAATCCCCGTATATACGGGCGAGGATTACGTTATAAGCAAGCTCAACGTGACAAAGGACGAGATGTTCTCAAAGGACGTAGGTGTGGTACAGGTGTATGACGAGATAATAACGGAGGGGGCAAATCTATATGACGGAAAGATCATTAACAGAAACTGAGATCCTCGATAGCGTCCGCAGAAATTACGAGGAGGTCACCGAAAACATCGCCCGAGCGGCAGAGGCATCGGGCAGAAAAAAAGAGGACGTGACCCTTCTTGCGGCGACAAAGACCGTAGAGCCCCGTATCATAAACTACGCTATCTCTCTCGGGCTCGGGCATATAGGCGAAAACAGAGTTCAGGAGCTGCTCTCAAAGTATGACGAATACGACCTTGAGCACTGCGACCTGCAGTTCATAGGTCATCTTCAGACCAATAAGGTAAGACAGATAGTCGGCAGGGTGTCTATGATACAGTCGGTAGACAGCCTTAAGCTCGCAAAGGAGATATCGCGCGTATCAAAGCTCGGCGCCGTAAATACCGATATCCTGCTCGAGGTGAATATCGGCAGGGAGGAGAACAAGTCCGGCGTTATGGAGGAGGAGCTTGAGGAACTGCTCTGCAGCGCAGCTCAGCTTGAAAATATCCGCGTGCGCGGTCTTATGGCAGTTCCGCCGATATGCGGCACAAAAGCCGAGCTCGGCAAATATTTTGATAAGATGTATAAATTATTTATTGACATTTCGTGCAAAACATTAGATAATGTAAGTATGGACTTTCTTTCAATGGGAATGTCCGATGATTATAAAGAGGCTATACTCTCGGGCGCAAACATGGTCCGTGTGGGATCCAAGCTGTTCGGCGCGAGAATATACAGATAACGGAGGAAAAAGATCATGGCAGGATTTATGGGAAAATTCAAGAATATGTTAAAGCAGCCCAGCGAGGAAATGGATTACGACGATTACTACAGCGAGGAGGAGGAGCAGGCAGCTCCCCAGCCCCAGCCGCAGCAGAGCGAGCCTGTAGTTGAGGATATCGAGCCCGATACCGATATGCACGACGACGGCTCGGATAACCTTATAAATATGCACGACAGCTCAAAGGTGCAGTTCGTGCTGTTCAAGCCCGAGACCTTTGATAAGGACATTACCGCAATGGCCGACGAGTTCATAAAGAGAAATACCGTAATACTCAATATGGAGCAGACCAATAAGGACGTGGGCAAGCGCATAATAGACTTTCTCAGCGGCGTAGCCTACGCTCACAGCGGCAAGATAAGCAGAGTAGCGGAGGATACCTACATCGTTATGCCCAGCAACGTAAGGCTTTCGGGCGAGGACGTTATGGACGAGGTAGAAAGCGACAATATCTATTTCTGAGTTCCGTAAAAGCATACAAAACAAAAGAAAGGACGGGCTGTTATGCTTACTCTTGAAGAAATAGAAAATATAAGCTTTCGCAGGGCGGGCTTCGGCGGTTATAAAGCAGACGACGTAGACCGCTTTGTAGACAGCGTTATCGAAAAGGTAAAGCAGCTCGAGCTGACCAACAGGGAGCTTGAAAACCGCATAGAGCAGCTCAACAAACAGGTCTTGAAATATGAGGCGCAGGCGGACAGCGTTCAGGATGCGATAATAACCGCAGAGAAAACCGCGAAGAAGCTTGTTGCCGATGCATCGTCCAGGTCTGTGAGCATGGTGAGCGATGCCGAGAGCAGGTCAAAGGCTATGCTCGCCGATGCCGAGGAGAGATCCTTCAATATGCTGAGCGAGGCCGAGACGAGGTCGCAGACCATACTCAACAGCGCCATGCTGCGCTCGGCAAGCAGCATAGACGAAAACAACAGGATAATAGAGCAGCAGAAGCAGAATATCATACGCATACAGTCCGAGGTCACACGCTTCAGAGCGGCTCTGATAGAATCCTACAAAACGCATATAAAGCTGATAAACTCTCTGCCCACCGAGGAGGAGTTCAGACAGTATCAGTCGAAGCTTGACGAGAATTATCCCGAGGAGCAGCCCGCTACCCCCGAGAGTGTGGGAGACGAGCTTCAGCAGGATGCCGATAAGGCGGTAGAGGACGCAAAGGAAAAGACCCGCATAAGAGTAGACGTTCTTGATGAGGACAGAGTGCGGGAAATATCCGAGGAGATGAGGACCAACGCAGGCGCTCAGGCGGCTATAGAACGCGAAAACTCCGCTGATGACGACGATGAGCAGACTCTTCTTGATGAAAATGCGGTCGTTTTTGCCGAGGGCGTTTACGAGCAGAGCAAGAATACCGACAGCAATGCCGATGATATAATGGCGGCGGTCAGCGCAGGCGAGAGCTTCGCGGGCGCAGACGACGAGCCCGGCGCTATGAGCATAGACGAGATAGACGACGGTGTTATATTCAGCTCTGCGGAGGCCGAGGAGCACTTCAGAGGAGAGAAAAACAACCGTCAGCCCGTCGCGCCGTCGGATAACGACGGTCAGTGAGCATAAAAACAGCAGAATGCCGAACAATATTATCCGACACGGTAAGAGTGTCGGATTTTCGGCTTGTATAACAACAGGGAGCCGTAGGCTCCGAGAAAAAAGAATGAGGAGAGAAGACCCATGCCGCAGGATTATAACAGCACACTTAATCTGCCTAAGACAGACTTCCCTATGAGAGCAGGTCTGCCTAAGTCAGAGCCCGATACCCTTAAGAGATGGGAGGAGGATAACGTCTACGACAGGCTCATGGAGCATAACGAGGGCAAGCCCCTTTACGTTCTTCATGACGGACCTCCGTACGCTAACGGAAATATCCACCTTGGCCATGCGATGAACAAGGTGCTCAAGGATATAATTGTAAAATATAAGAATATGACGGGCTTCAAGGCTCCCTACGTTCCGGGTTGGGATACTCACGGTTTGCCCACGGAGCTCAAGGCAAGAGCTAAGGCGGGTGTAGGCAATTCGACTTCTATATCCGAGGTAGAGCTGAGAAAGATCTGCCGCGAATTTGCACAGGGCTATATAGACGACCAGAGAACGCAGTTCAAGAGACTTGGCGCTATAGGCGAGTGGAACAACCCCTATATCACGCTTAACCACGAGTACGAGGCAAAGCAGATACGCATTTTCTCTGAGATGGCTTGCAAGGGCTATATATATAGAGGACTCAAGCCCGTTTATTGGTGTCCCGACTGTGAGACCGCTCTTGCAGAAGCAGAGATAGAATACGCCGAGGATCCGTGCCATTCTATATACGTAAAGTTCCGTGTTACCGACGATCTTGGTAAGCTCTCGGCTATGGGCGCGGACGTTAAGAATACCTATTTCGTAATATGGACAACTACCACATGGACTCTGCCCGCAAACGTGGCGATCTGTGTAGGTCCGAGATATAACTACAGTGTTATAAAGAGCGGCAGTGAATACTACGTAATGGCTGAGGAGCTTTACGTTGCCGCCATGGAGGCTGCCGAGATAGATAACTATGAGGTAATAGGCACTATAAAGGGCGCAGAGCTCGAATACATGAAGACGGCTCACCCCTTCCTCGACCGCACCTCTCTTGTAATAGTAGGAAATCACGTTACCCTCGAGAGCGGTACCGGCTGTGTTCATACCGCGCCCGGTCACGGCGTTGACGACTATGAGGTATGCAGAAACTACAAGGAGCTTCCTATGGTGGTTCCTGTAGACGCTCACGGCAGGCTTACCGAGGAGGCGGGTATGTTCGCGGGACTTCTCACCGAGGACGCCAACAAGCCTATAGCGGAATACCTCGAAAAGACAAACGCGCTCTTTGCGCTCAAGAAGATAATCCACCAATATCCCCATTGCTGGAGATGCAAGAAGCCCGTTCTCTTCCGCGCTACAAAGCAGTGGTTCTGCTCGGTAGATGATTTCAAGGATGAGGCTATAGAGGCTATCAAGGGCATTCAGTGGATACCCGGCTGGGGCGAGGACAGGATAACCTCAATGGTAAGGGAAAGAAAGGATTGGTGTATCTCACGTCAGAGAAAATGGGGCGTGCCGATACCGATATTCTTCTGCAAGAAATGCGGAGAGCCTATCATAGACAAAACGGCTATGGATGCCGTAGCCGATCTCTTTGCAAAAGAGGGCTCCGACGCATGGTACGCTAAGGAAGCAAACGAGATCATTCCCGGGGGCTTTGCCTGCCCCAAGTGCGGCGGCACCGACTTCGACAAGGAAAAGGATATAATGGACGTCTGGTTTGATTCGGGCGTATCTCATGCGGCAGTATGCGAGGAAAGACCCTATCTCAGATGGCCCGCGGATCTCTATCTTGAGGGCGCAGATCAGTACAGAGGCTGGTTCCAGTCGTCGCTTCTCACGGCTATTGCCACAAGGGGACAGGCTCCCTATAAGGCTGCGGTAACTCACGGCTGGGTAATAGACATGGAGGGCAAGAAGATGTCCAAGTCGCAGGGCAACGGACTCAGCCCCCAGGCAATCATCGACCAGTACGGCGCGGATATACTCAGACTGTGGGTGGCTTCGAGCGACTATCATTCAGACGTGCGTATATCAAACGATATACTCAAGCAGCTTTCCGAGGCATACAGGAAGATAAGGAACACCGCAAGGTTCATACTCGGCAATATCAGCGATTTCGACCCCGATAACGACAGCGTATCCATGGACGCGCTGCTGCCGATAGACAAGTGGGCTCTGTTAAAGCTTGATGCGCTCAACGCAAGGGTGCGCGACGGATACGACAGATTCGACTTCCATCAGGTATATCAGGCTATACATAACTTCTGCGTTGTGGATATGTCAAACTTCTACTTTGATGTTCTCAAAGACAGGCTGTATACCGAAAAGACCGACGGCGCTCTCAGGCGCGCGGCTCAGACGACTATATATATCATACTCGATGCCATGGCAAGAATGATAGCTCCGATACTTGCCTACACCTCAGACGAGATATGGAGATTCATGCCACACGATAAGAACGCCGATGCGTCTAACGTTCTGTTTAACGATATGCCGGCTCCTACGGGCGTTCAGCTTGACGAAAGCTTCGTTTCCATGTGGGACAGGATACATGAGACGAGAGACGAGGTAAAGAAGGCTCTTGAGGTAGAGATAAAGGCAAAGACTATCCGCTCGTCGCTTGAGGCGAAGGTGACTCTTACGGCTGCGGGCAGGCAGTACGATTTCCTCAAGGAAGCTGAGAAGGAGCTTGCGGCTTCGTTCATCGTATCCGCCGTTGAGATAGTGAACGGCGGCGAGGGTGAGCTCGGTGTTGAGGTAGCTCATGCCGAGGGCGAAAAGTGCGAGCGCTGCTGGATATTCAGCGATACCGTAGGCAAGCACCCCGTACACAAGACCCTCTGCGCGCGCTGCGCGGCTGTTATTGACGGACAGTAATAGTTCTATTCAAAAAAGCACGGTATCCCATTAAGATACCGTGCGATTTTGTTGTTCAAGATCATTTTCAAAAAACCGAGAGGAGATGAAACTGTGGCATTAGCGATAGTTCTGACGGCTGCCGCCGCTATTGCGGCGCTGGATCAGCTGTTCAAGTATTTTATATTAGAGAGCGTTGCGCAGACGGGACCCGTTAAGGTGATAGGTGACCTGCTGTCATTCGTCTACGTTGAAAACAGAGGTGTAGCCTTCGGTATGTTCCAGAATCATATTTGGGTATTCGCTGCGCTTACGATAGTGCTTATAGGCGTGTTCGTGTGGCTCATAGTGTCCAAAAAGCTGACGGGCAAGCTGTTTCTTGTGTCAGCGATGCTCATGATAGGCGGCGGGCTTGGAAATCTTATCGACAGGATATTCAGAGGCTTTGTTGTAGATTATCTTTCGCTGTCGTTCTTTCCGCCCGTGTGCAACTTTGCGGACTACTGTATAACTCTGGGCGCTGTGATGTTTGTTGCGGTGCTGCTGTTCCAGGGCGGCAAAAAGGAAAAGCAGTCCCTTGCAGAAGGAACTGAAAGCGTTGATCCGGCTGAGGAAGAGGCTTCTCCGGCAGAGCTCTCTGCCGATGAAAACGTGGAAAGCTCCGCAGACGGCAATACAGATGAGCCGAAGGACAAGAAGCCGGACGGTGAGACTTCCTTGCCGAAGCCGACGGGGAGCTGACCCGCTCCTGCGCCGTGAAGCTCATTGAAGAGGGCAGCGTTACGGTGAACGGGGCTGCGCCGTCAAAGAATCTCAGACTCAAGGCAGGGGACAGTATCTGCGTAGAGATCCCCGAGCCTGTTCTGCCCGATGCAAGACCCGAGGATATCCCCCTCGACATCGTTTATGAGGACGACGATCTTCTTGTAGTCAATAAGCCGCGCGGAATGGTAGTACACCCTGCGGCGGGAAATCCCGACGGTACCCTCGTGAATGCCCTGCTGCACCACTGTGGGGCTTCTCTGTCGGGTATAAACGGCGTGCTGCGCCCGGGGATTGTTCACAGAATAGACAAGGATACCAGCGGGCTGCTGATAGTTGCCAAGAACGACCGTTCGCACAGACTGCTTGCAGAGCAGATAAAGGAGCACAGCTTCACGAGGAAGTATCAGGCTGTAGTCGTGGGAAATATCAAGGACGACAGAGGGACGATAAACGCTCCCATAGGCAGACACCCCACGGACAGAAAAAAAATGACCGTCACGCAGAAAAACTCCCGCGAAGCGGTCACGCATTACAGGGTCATAGAACGCTACAAGGGCTACACCCACGTTGAGCTTACCCTTGAAACGGGCAGAACTCATCAGATAAGAGTGCACATGGCGCATATAGGTCACCCCGTGGCGGGTGATCCCGTATACGGCGGCAAGAAGTACCTTGCCTCGCTCAACGGTCAGTGCCTGCACGCCTATTATATATCCTTCGTTCACCCTGTTACGGGTGAAACGCTGACCTTTTCCTCGCCGCTGCCTGAATATTTTACCGATTTTCTCGGCAGGCTCGCGCCGTTATAAAATCATAAAGGACTGCTGCACTGTTTTGGTGCAGCAGTCCTTTTTTATGAGAAGGTCACATCGTCAAGTACACCCTCGTATTTTTCCTTTTCTTCGGGGCGGCAGCATATAACGGCTGAGTTATATCCGCCTGTTTTTACCCTTATCTTCTCAAGAATGCATATCTTGTTGCCGCTGCGGTCTACGGAATTCATCTTGCACACCACGTCCTTGCGGTCGGTAGCGTATACTCTCGCTTCGGGGTACTGCTCTCTGAGATAGGCGGTCATATTGCGATAGGTCAGAGTGTTGTCTCCTACGGCTTCGACAAGAAGCGTCGCCGTGCCTTCGGCGTTCTGAAGATACACGCCGTTATCGGGTGTATAGTCCTTATTGAGTATGCAGAACTCGTCCGAAAACGTCACCGAAAGCGACAGCACGCTCGTGGAATACCTCAGCCTGCCGTTAGCCGCCTTCTTTACTCCCTCGGGCAGCGATACGGGCGTCTTGCTCTGTTCACTGCTCTGTTCGCTGCTCTGCTCACTGCTCTCCTCTGCGGGAGAGCTGCTTTTTTCGGAGAAATCAACGTACGGAACGTGCGCGCTCCCGTTAAAGCTGAATTCGCTGCTCTCGGTATTCTTCTTTTCTGCGCATGAGCTAAGCATCAACAGCGCCGCTATGCAAAGCACTGTGAATGCCGTTATCCTTTTCATAGTCAGTCACCCCGTTTAATGGGTATTATCAGCCCTTGCGGCGCGAATTATGCCCAAAGGCGTCTTTTCTGTCATTGCGGCGGGCCTTTGTGTGTGAGGGAGCGCTTCGGTGGTCGTTTCTGCGCTGAACTGCGCTGCCCGGAGCCCGTCGCTGTCTTGAAGCGGGTCTTTCTTCAAACGGGCGGGTCTTTACGGGTCTGCCGCACACCTTTGCGCCGTACATTCTGTCGAGCACCTCTTCAACGCTGTCAGAGGGTATAGCTACGACGGAATAA
>CACWNZ010000077.1 GCA_902762335.1 uncultured Ruminococcus sp.
TCGGAATAGTGGCGGCATACGCCGTCCTTGTTTATCATCATCTCATAATCGTTGAACTCGGTAAAGGGAACGTCCTCTCCGTTGTTTTCCGCATCCCTTTTATCGTATGCGTATCTGAAATCGAGAGCCATTTCGTCATGCAGCAGCAGCACCTTTGAGAAGTCGTCCCTGCAGGCGCTCAGCTTGCCCTTTACCAATGCAAGATAGCGGTCCGCCTCAGCATAAAAGGCTTTCAGATCCGCCTTTATCTTTGCCTTGTCGGGAGTGCCGTCGTCATTATTATGGATATATATCGGTCTGAGAGTAGTAACTACCTCATTGTCCCCGTATCCGTCATAATTCCAATAATTTCCCTCGATAAAAAACAGCTCGGGATAGACCGACCTGACAATTATAGTTATGCCGTTCATCTCTGTGGTGGAAAGCTTCCATGCCGAGACGTCTATACTCGTCTCAAAATTCATATAGGCTTCCCTGAGCGTTCTGATGAGCGCGGGGTGTGACTTTGTCGTGGTTGTCCTGCCGTCATCGGTGTAGCCCTTTGTGATATATTTGAAGTCATATTCCTCGTCTATCATGCCGTCCTTTGTGGGACCCGCCGCAAAAACGCTCAGCGCCCCGCCCGAAGCCGCAACTACAAACGAGAGCAGCCCGGCGAGGGCTTTTTTGAATATCGTCTGCTTTTTCATGTATTCCACTCCGTTCATTATAATAATATATCATAATTATACTATTACAGTTTGTCCGTGTCAATCCTTGAGACTATTGTTTATTTCTACAAAACAAGGGTTGATTATTCCGCCGCATAAGAGTAGAATAATATACAGAAGCCGCAAACGGCTCAATATTTCAAAAGGAAGGCGATAATCATGGCACAGAACCCGATAGTAACTATCACAATGGAGGACGGCAGGGTAATGAAGGCAGAGCTTTATCCCGAGATCGCTCCCAACACGGTAAACAACTTCATCAGCCTTATCAAAAAGGGCTATTATAACGGACTGACCTTCCACAGGGTCATCTATAACTTCATGCTTCAGGGCGGCTGTCCCGACGGAACGGGCATGGGCGGTCCCGGCTACCACATCAAGGGCGAATTCTCACAGAACGGCTTTCAGAACGACCTTAAGCACACACCCGGCGTTCTCTCAATGGCAAGAACTATGATGCCGAACTCCGCAGGCTCGCAGTTCTTCATCATGCACAAGGACGCTCCTCACCTCAACGGCGCATACGCCGCCTTCGGCAAGATAATTGAGGGCATGGAGGTAGTGAACGAGATAGCCGAGTGCGATACGGATTTCTCGGACAAGCCCCTTGACCCGCAGATAATGAAGACCGTCACGGTGGATACCTTCGGCGTAGATTACCCCGAGCCCGAAAAGGTCTGATATTCACACACAAAAGCATACGGCAGCCGAGGCTTCATACGAAGCTCTGCGGCTGCCGTTTTGTTATAATATCATCTCGCCCGTACAGTGATCCTTTTCCGCGCTGACTATCCGCACGTTCACGACCTCGCCTATCAGACTGTCGTCTGCGGGAACGAGCACGGGAGTGTAGTTCATGGTATAGCCCTCGTACATACCGTTTTTGCTGCGGCTCTCTATGAGCACCTGCTCTGTTCTGCCCACCTGCGACTCAAGAAAGGCTCTCATTCCTGCGGAGGCAGTCTCCGCCATTTTTGCGGCGCGCTGCTTTTTCACCTCGGGCGGCAGATGTCCCTGCGCCCTGTCGGCGGCAGTACCCTTCCGTCTTGAATACGGGAATATATGTACCCTTGCAAAGCCCGTTTTCTCAACAAAGCTGCGCGAAGCTTCAAACTCCTCTTCCGTCTCCCCTGCAAAGCCCACCATAACGTCGGTGGTTATTGACGGGTTATCGAAGACCCTGCGGATATTATCAACTATCTCTGTAAATTCCCGGGCGGTGTAGTGCCTGTTCATTCTTTTAAGAGTCTCGTCACAGCCGCTCTGCAGCGCAAGGTGGAACTGCGGACAGAAATTCTTATACCGGGCAAGTATCCTCAGCGTATCGATGCCCATAGCTTCAGGCTCAAGAGAGCCGAGTCTTATCCTTATATCTGCGCTCTCGCAGGCGGCGGCTACAGCGTCAGAAAATTTCAGCCCGTTGTCACTGCCGTAGGACGAGAGATTTATGCCTATCAGCACGACCTCCTTATAGCCGTTTGCGGCAAAGGCTCTTATCTCGTCACGGATATATTCAAGCGAGCAGGAGCGCACCCTGCCCCTTGCGTAGGGGATAATACAGTAAGAGCAGAAGCGGTTGCAGCCGTCCTCTATCTTGAGGAACGCCCTCGTGCGGTTGACGAAATCATCTACAAAAAGACTCTCGTAGGGATCGCTGCGGCTGTAGTCCTCTACCGAAACGAGCCTTTCGCTCTTGGCGAGATATTCGTTGAGCACGGGTACAATATCCCTTCTGCGCTTGTTGCCCAGAACTATATCCACCTCGGGCAGTCTGTCGCCCGAGTCGGGGAACGCCTGAGCCATGCAGCCCGTAAGCACTATGACCCCCCCGGGGTTTTCTCTGCGAAGGCGGTGAATGAGCTTGACCGCCTTCTGCTCGCTGACCTTCGTAACGGCGCAGGAGTTGATTATCGAAATATCCGCAGGCTCGTCCTCGCCTACGGTCTGATAGCCGTTTTCGGCAAGCTCACGCAGCATAGCCTGCGTTTCAAACTGATTGACCTTGCAGCCGAGTGTCAGAATTTTAACTTTCATCGGAACACCTCTTAAGTTGTTATTAAAGACCAATTATTTACGACAGGAACGGTGATTTATGTTTTTTGATACAAAATTCCCCGGCAGGCATATTTTTGGATTTTTTATGTTGACCTGCGGGTCTATTATTGATAAAATAAAGATGTAGCTAACGGCACAGGCACGGGACAGTAAAAATCACGATACTATCTGAGAGGACGGGGTCAGAATATGTACAGGACGAAGATATTTCTGAAGGATCTTACCAACGTAAAGCAGTTTGCAGCCATGACGGCAAAGTACGATAAGCTCAGGATAAACCTTATCTCAGATATTTACACCATAGACGCTCATTCTCTCATAGGTATCATAAGCCTTGATATCACCGATCCCATGATACTTGAGCTGCCCGATACCGACGCACCTGAGGATTTCCTCACTGACCTCGCTCCGTTCCTTTATTCCGAAGAGGAAGCAGCAGAGGCTCAGGCATGATCTGATATTTCATCGGCACGGAAATACCGTGCCGTTATTTTTTTATCCCTGATCCTCGTCGAGTCTGAGGCTCAGCTCCTCCCATTCGGAGTACATCTCATCGAGCCTGCCCTGCTCGGTATCTATCCTCTGCGTTATTTCCATTGTCTTTTCATAGTCGCTCGTGTTGGCGGGATCGTTCAGTTCCTCATCGAGAGACGACATGAGCTCCTCCTGACAGGCTATCTCTGCTTCGAGCCTTGCAAGCCTTGCCTTGTCCCTGCGCCTCCGGGCGTCCCGCTCCTTTTTGTTCTTATATTCGGTCTGCTTCTCTTCCGCCGCGGCGGGAGAGGGCTTTTCTTTTTGGTCGAAGGGTCTGAACTTCTGCAGAAAGCTCTCGTAATTGCCCTCGTAGACCTGTATTCCCTCCGCTGTGAGATAGAATATCTTATCGGCAAGGGCGTTTATAAGATATCTGTCGTGAGATACTATAAGCAGCGTTCCCTCGTAGCCTGCAAGAGCGTTCTGAAGCGCCTCGCAAGAGCTTATGTCAAGGTGGTTGGTCGGCTCGTCGAGCAGAAGGAAATTCGCCTTCGACAGCATGAGCTCCGTGAGCAGCACCTTTGCCCGCTCTCCTCCGCTGAGAGACGACAGCGGTTTGAAAACGTCGTCGTTTTTGAAAAGCAGTCTTGCAAGAGTGCTTCTTATCTCGGTATTTGTCATAGAAGGGTAATTGTCCGCTATCTCCTCAAATACGGTCTTGATGCTGTCCATGCCGCTCTGTATCTGATCGTAATAGCCCTTTTTCACTCCGACCCCGTAGCGTATCCTGCCGCAGTCCGCCTGATACTGTCCCAAAAGGGTCTTTATAAGAGAGGTCTTTCCGCAGCCGTTGGGACCTAAAATAAATATCCTGTCGCCCCTGTGTATCTCCATTGATACGTTTCTGAATATGTTATGCTCCCCGAAGCTCAGAGCCAGACCGCTCACCTCAAGCACGTCCTCACCGCTCTGCTCGTTCACGCTCAGCTTCAGGGTCATAGCCTCGGGCGTTCTGTCCGGGCGTTCAAGATCTCTTTCAAGCCTGTCTATTATCTTCTGCTTGCTCTCCGCCGTTCTTATGTTCTTTTCTCTGTTCCACCTGCGCTGCTGCTCAATGATCCCCTCGAGCCTGTTTATCTCCCTGACGGTGTTGTCATATACCCTCTGCGCCGTGAGACGTCTTTCGTCACGCTGCGGCAGATAGGCGGAGTAATTGCCCTTGTATGGGGTCATTTTTTTATTCTCAAGCTCAAACGTCCTTGTCGTTACCCTGTCGAGAAAATATCTGTCGTGAGATATTACGATATAAGCGCAGCCCGAGCCTATAAGATATTCCTCGAGCCATTCGACCGAGCGTGTATCAAGATGATTGGTAGGCTCGTCGAGCAGAAGAAAATTCGCCCCGCAAAGCAGCAGCTTAGCAAGCCGGAGCTTTGCCCGCTGTCCGCCGCTGAGCGAGCGTATGGGGAGCTGCATCTGAGTATCGTCAAAGCCCAGCCCGAGCAGCGCCGACCTTGCCCTTGCGCGGTAGGTCAGACCCTCTCTGCGCGTGAATTCGTCATTGAGAAAAGCCTGTCTTTCCACAAGGCTGTCTATATTGCCCTTTTTTGCGGCTATCATCTCGCCCAGCCGTTCAAGCTCTCTTTCCGTATCCATAATATCCTCGAACACGGTGAGCACCTCGTTATACGCGGACCTGTCCGGCTCTCTGCAAACGTGCTGCTCCATATAGCCCGTCTTCGTGTTTTTGTTTATGATGATCTCTCCGCCCGAGGGCTCGAATTCCCCCGCAAGCAGCTTGAAGAGCGTCGTCTTGCCGCAGCCGTTCACTCCTATAAGACCTATCCTGTCGCCGCTCTGCACCTCAAAGCACATATTATCGAACAGCTTTTGCTCCCCGAATTCCATTGACAGTCCCTTTACCGTTATTATTGCCATTCCTTTCACCGTCACCCTCTTTGATACTCCCTATCATACCACATACCCCCTTGCAAATCAAGCGCCGGCGAGCCGGCGCAGAGCCTGCGCTCCCGATTCGCGCCGGCGAGCCGCAGGTGCCATGTTCGCGGCGCGGCTTTCTTGTTTTTCGCCACTTTATGCCCGCGCCGCCGGTCCCTATTTTGCAGCACGGCTTTCTTTTGTTTCGCCGCTTCATGCCGCGCCGCCGGTCCCTATTTTGCAGCACGGCTTTCTTTTGTTTCGCCACTTAATGCCCGTGCCGGCGAGTACCGTGCGGCGAAGTATAACTACAGAAAGGTAAACAGGGTGAAAAGAAGAACGATCGCCGCTATGATGACCGCTGCGCGGCGATTTTTGTTTGATGAGGTATCCTTTTTACTGACAATGCGTTCGGTGCCGATAAAGAAGGTCACGGCAACGGAAAGATAATAGATAATAATATCAAGAGCCGTAACGGGGGCGCGGGTAAAGATATTATAGATATAAAAGCTCAGAGGAATAAAAACGAGCCCGCAGAGCAGACCCGTCGTCATGGAATACGCAAAGCCGGCGATATGCCTGCCGAAGACGATATACTCGGCAAGAATATATAGCAGAAAGGGATATATCAGCAGCTTGAGATGCTCCCGTACGCTCTCGTTTACGGGGGCGAAAATACCGACAAAAGCATTTCCGCCCGTAAAACCGTATAAATAGTGCCACACCGTGCCGAGAAGCGACACTATAAAAAATCCCGCTATGCTGCCCCATACCGCCGTCTCGATATATCTTTTTTCGCTCATGGCTACAGTATTATGCAGATAAGACCGTTGCAGCCGTCGTTTATTATCCTTTCCGTTGTCTCCTTTACCTTCTTGCGGGCGTCGGCGGGCATTCTGTAAAGCTTGTTCTGCAGACCCTCGTTTACGAGCTCGTGCAGCGATTTGCCGAATATATCCGAGCTCCATATCTTTGCTGGCTCCTCCTCGAATTCCCTCAGCAGATAGCCCACTAATTCCTCGCTCTGCTGCTCCGACCCTACTATCGGGGTTATCTCGGTCTTTATGGTGGTCTTCATCATGTGTATGGACGGCGCGTTCGCCTTCAGCCTTACTCCGTATCTGCCGCCCTGTCTTATTATTTCGGGCTCCTCAAGGGTCAGCTCCTCCATTGTGGGCATTACTATTCCGTAGCCCGTTTCGTTAACGTCCTCGTACGCCTGCCTGAGCCTGTCGTATTTTTTGCTCATCTCCGAAAGCTCCAGCATTACGTCCAGCAGACCGCCCTCATCGGATATTTCAAAGCCCGTTTTTTCTCCGAGCACCTTATAGAACAGGGCGGGCTCAAGCTCCACTCTGATCCTCGCTCTGCCGCTGCCCGGCTCTACCGACGAGGTCTCAGCCCTTGTGACGAATTCGCATTCCGATATGCTGTCGGCTATGCCGCTGACCTCGCGCAGTCTGCGGGCATTCTGCGCGCCCGACTGTATCACCGAGAACAGTCTGCTTCTTATGCGGTGATCCTTTTCGAGAGACGATACCCATTTGGGCATATC
>CACWNZ010000078.1 GCA_902762335.1 uncultured Ruminococcus sp.
ACAGGGTAAAGCAGTGCGGCAGTACAGGCAAGAAAGCCTATCATCGTGATAATTGAAATAGCCCTTCGTATACGTCTGCGTCTTTTTTGTTTATTCATCGTAAAACCTGACACAGAGCGCGGCAGGGTCAGCTGCCGCATCTGCGCTTAAGAAAGGCTTATTTCTTGTCAGCCTCTTCCTTTCTCTTTTTTCTGTTATAGAGGAACAGAGTAAGGAAGCCTGCCATGCCGATAGCAGCTATTACAGTAATAACGATAGTACCGATACCGCCTGTTGAGGGGAGAGCCTGGATCTTGGGGTCTACTATGTTTACAGGATCAACTTCGTGATTGATAACATTGATTACATTGCCTGTGTCTTCTTCTACCTGATACTCGTTAGTATAGGTCGCAGAACCTGCTGCCTTATAACCGTCTTCTGACTTATAATATGTTGAGATATTATAGCTTGTAAGAACGCCTGCATCATCCATTTCCGCCTCAATAATGAACTTGTAAAGCATTTCATTGAGAACGTAGCCTCTGGGTGCATGAGTCTCCTTTAAATAATATGTACCCTCATCGAGACCGAGGAACTGGATATGACCGTTTGTATCGGAAACAGCCTGAGCGATCTTGCTTTCTTCTGTGCAAGCCTCATCGGAATAAAGTGTGAAGGTTGCGCCCGGAAGAGCAAACTCGTTCTTCTTGGTGGGGACGCCGTCTTCATTCTCTGCGTCCTCAAACTCGCCGTCCTTCTTGAAGACCTTATTGAACTCGTAAGTCTCCTTGTCGCCGTCATCGCCGCTTTCTTCGTTCTGACCGTCAATGCTTGCGCATATACCAAAGGTGTAGTGATAGGTAGTCTTGTCCTTGGTCTTTGCGTTTTCACTGTCGTCAGGATCGTTGCTGTAAGTCAGGGTAGCGCGGTTCTTGTTTTCTGCATAGTTAACGCCTGCGGTGTTGCAGAATACCGTGCTGTAGGTGATCTTTACGCTTTCGGAATCATGAGCTCTGATGAAAGCCTCATCAAATGCTACGGAATAAGCGACTGCATTGTCAAAGCTGTCATCTTCCGCGGGATCAAGCTCGGCGCCCTCTGCATCGTAAAGCTTGAGGGTGTAGTTGGTAACTACTTCGGGGGCAGCCTGAGGATCCTGGTCGTTCTCGATCTCTGTTGTAGGATCGGTATCTACGTCGTTTACCAATACGGTAAAGTTCTTTATGCCGAGGAAGGCTTCTGCATCAAGAGTATCCTCTACCTTATAAACAAGATCGGTATACTGATCCGAATATGAGGGGATAGTCATTTCGTCGAGAGCGAAGTCGATGGTGTCGCCGAATGCGACGGTATCGCCCTTATCTGTCTTAGAATTGATAACGTCAACAGTATCGGGCTTATGGCTGCCTACTACCTTCTTATCAAAGCCGCTGTCGCTTGACCTTTGCAAGTACGATGTAAAGACCTGCCTCAACGTCTGCGGTGTAGGTTCCGGCAGTCTCTTCATCTTCCTGAAGGTCTATGTAGGTAAGGTCGCAGCCGCTCTCAGCGTTGTTGATGTTCTTTGCGATCTTTGTTATCTCGGCTGCGGTGGGCTTTTCGATGTCGGCGATCTTGAGATCCTTCGTTGTGTCATCGGGATCCTTGCCGAGGCTGCACAGCTCATAGCCCGCAAGACGACCGTTCTTATAAACGCCCTTTACGATCTGATAAGCCGTTACTTTAAGGTTATCCGTTTCTCTGAGGTCAGTTACCGTGATAGTGCTTATGGTCTTATAAGCTGTACCAGGCTGTTCCGCTGTCTGCTCGGTAGCCTGCTGATAATCCGTACCCTTCCACTCATCTACCTTTGTATGAGCAAAAACAGGTACAACCGACATGCTCGCAACTGTTGCTGCAGCAAGTGCTGCGGTAAGGATCTTCACAATACTTTTCTTCATGTTTCATTCTCCTGTCTTTAGATATTTCCGGATCTGTGTTCCGGATGCTGCCATGATTATGCTTGCCATCTGCAATGTAAGCCTTATTCAGATCACCAACCTTTGACTTGACATTTTCACTGTCGTGCTCTTTTCTGTCCGTATGGACAGATACGCTTGTGGTACAGTTTCTACGGGACATCTGACCGCAAAGAGCCGCTCATCCGCCGGGGCGGGATACCCCCGGGGCTTTTGCGTCTGCTCTCCGATCGTGTGAGACTGCCCCCTATTACCGCTGTAAAGCTCACAAGGAAGCAGACACAACATATTCACTTGCGCATTAGAACCTTTGATATATTCTCACAATAATCATAAAAGCAAGAATATACCTGTGAATAAATAGATTGTATCATAAACTCTTTATTATTTCAATAGTTATATTAAAAAATTGGTATTTTTTGTGCAAAAATTCCTAATTCAGGATAATACAATGTGTTGATTAGGACACAAGTATGCTGTTTGATAAACTTTTGCAAAACTTTCCGATCCTTCAGCGGACGGCGGGTACGGCAGACTCGACAAACCATCTGCCCACTCTTGAGGCGAACAGTCCGCAGGTCTTTTCAAAAAAGAGAAGCTTCTCCTCTCCCCTTATCACCACGGTATAGCAGTCGCCGCTCCTGCCGCTTTCGAGCGTCGATGCAGGGCGAAAATCCCTGACGGCATCTATAGTGAAAATACGCCCGTCAGACCATATTATCGAGCGGGGCATCATGTAGCCGGTCGGGTCAAAGTCGGTATTCACCTTTACGTAGATCCTTTCGGAATATCCTTTCATAGCCGTACCTCCTTTTGTGCGAACATTTGTTCTTGATATTATATTAGCATATTGCGGCGCAGATGTAAAGAAAAGAAGGATGGCAATATATACAAAAAAAGGTACTCTTAAGCAAAATCCGCCGCAGTCCATCACGGGAAGCTGCGGCGGAATGATATACGGCGAAACGACCGTACCGTTATTTTTTCTTGCCCTTTGATGCGGAAGCGTTCTTTTTGACAAGAGGAACGCTCTTGTTGTCATTGCCGAAGATGAACTTGATCGCAACGAGCACGCCGATCATCAGGACAACGGAAACGCCGAGAACGACAAAGACGTTCTGTACGAAGCCCGCAAGCAGATAGCCGAGAGCGGACACCGCCGCAACGGTCATAGCGTAAGGAAGCTGAGTGGAAACGTGGTTGACGTGGTCACACTGTGCGCCCGTAGATGCCATGATAGTGGTATCCGATATAGGCGAGCAGTGATCTCCGCAGACAGCGCCCGCAAGGCACGCCGAAATGCAGATGACTACCATTGAAGGAATGCCGTTCTCTGCGGCATTGACGAGTTGATCTCCGAATACGCCCGTAACTATGGGGATAAGTATGCCGAAGGTACCCCATGAAGTACCCGTTGCAAAGGAAAGACCCAGCGCCACGAGGAAGAGTATCATCGGAAGAAGGATCTGAACGGCAGTGGCGTTTTCTACTATGCCCTTTACGAATTCACCTGCGCCGAGGGTGTTGGTCATGGATTTGAGCGTCCACGCGAAAATAAGGATAAGTATAGCGGGGACCATCTGCTTGAAGCCCGCTACTATGGATTCCATACACTCCGTAAACTTAAGCACCCTTCTGAGCATGAAGTAGATCATTATTATGATGAGCGCGCCTATGGAGCCGATAGAAAGACCGTATGACGCATCCGAGTTGGCAAAGGCATCTATAACGTTCTCGCCCTTGAAAATGCCGCCCGTATAGAGCATACCGAGCACGCAGCAGGATATGAGTATTATAACGGGAAGGATAAGATCGATGACCCTGCCCCTTGTCGTGGAGGGCTTGTCGTCATCGGGATATACGCTGTTGCGGGACGTGAAAAGGTCGCCGTGTATAGCGTTTACCTCATGCTTTCTCATAGGACCGTAATCGACGTTTGAAACGGCAATGAAGATCACCATTATCAGTGTGAGCAGAGCGTAAAGGTTGTAGGGTATGGTGCTGATAAAGAGCTGTATACCGTTAACACCCTCGACGGTGCCGCTTACTGCCGCCGCCCATGAGGATATCGGGGCAATTATGCAGACGGGCGCCGCAGTGGCGTCGATAAGATAAGCAAGCTTGGAACGGGAGATCTGATGCTTGTCGGTGACGGGGCGCATTACCGAGCCGACCGTCAGACAGTTGAAATAGTCGTCAACAAAAATGAGCACGCCGAGAAAAAACGTGGAGAGGCTCGCCCCTACCCTCGTTTTTATGTGCTTTGCCGCCCATTCGCCGTAGGCGCGGCTGCCGCCCGCCTTGTTCATGAGAACGACGACTGCGCCGAGAGCAACGAGGAAGATAAGTATGCCGACGTTATAGCTGTCGGCAACGTTGCTTATCAGTCCGTCCTGAACTATGTAGTTCATGGCTCCCTCAAAGCCCGTGCCGAAGGTTATCGCCGCGATGATCGCGCCGGAAACGATGCCGAAGAACAGCGACGAATATACCTCCTTTGTGATGAGCGCAAGTCCGATCGCTATTATCGGCGGTACGAGCGACCACATTGAGCCGACTGCAGTTTCACCGTCCATTGTGACGGCCTGCGTTATCGGGGTCTGCACACAGCAGAATACGGTATACAGGATTATCGCGCCGATAAAGATCAGGTTTTTTATCAGGTTTTTCTTTTTCATTTCTATCTGCCTTTCGTAAGATTTTCATGGCATTTAGGGTAAAAATACCTTTTACTGCCATAAATTGCTTACATAATAGCATATTCACGAAAAGTTATCAATAATTTTATCAAAATAGCGAAAAAAATTTATATATTATGACACTTTTGTAAAGGATTCATTCCATATCCTCGTCTGACGGCTGATCCTCCCCGTTTTCATCATAGCTTTCCTCTTCAGAACTCTCCTCATCATAGCTTTCTTCCTCGGAGCTTTCCTCATCGGAACTTTCCTCATCATAACTTTCTTCCTCAGAACTTTCCTCATCGGAGCTTTCCTCATCGGAGCTTTCCTCATCATAACTTTCTTCCTCAGAGCTTTCCTCATCGGAGCTTTCTTCCTCATACGAGTCCTCAGAGGTATCGCTTTCCTCCTGTGAAGGCTCTGACCTTGACGTATGATCGGAAAACTCATCGGTAAATACGAAGAAGGAGCTTTTCGTATCACTCTCCTGCCCGTCGCTTTCGGTCCGGTCGTCCGATGCGTCGCTCTGTAAAGGCGGATAGCTTTCATATCTTGAAGGCAGCGGGGTATCCTCCTCAGAGCTTTCGGTACTGCTCTCGTCCTCTTCGGGCAGGCTCTTTCTCTCCGTAAACGGATTTTTTATCTCGCTCTCGGGCTGCGGCAAAGGCTGTGTCTCGTCCTGCGGAGCCTTGTTGGTCTTGCAGCCCGTCACAGCCGCAAAGGAAATTGCCAGCGCAGCAAGTGTTATTATCAATTTTTTCACGTTCCGCACTTCCTTTATTTTTTTGATACTAATATTATATTACAGATCAGTACACCGCCGCAATAAGAAAAAACGCAAAGCTGCGGATCAGCCGATAAAGTCGTCCATGCCCTCGCAGTAAATATCCATGATATTCTCAAACGGTATCCCGATACAGGGTATGCGCCTGTCAGCTATATCATCAGAGCCGTAAAGCTCAAGCTTTTTTGCGATAGTGTCTATCCCCCGCAGTCTGCCCGTGAGCGTAACGTAGCTTCCGCCGCTTTTAATACCGTCGGGCTCAAAGCAGGATACGCTCACCGTCGGGGCGGAGCCGTCTGCGGCAAGGCTGATGATGAAAGACAGCTTGCGGTCGAGCATATCAAGCTCCCCTGCCGAAAGCTCGGCGCGGCTCTGAGTGAGCCTGCCCTCTTCCCTTACCATGTCTTCATAGCCCGAAAGCGCCGCAAAGGAGGAAAACTGTGCAGTTCTGTCGTGCATCGTCATGCGTTTGCGCGAGGATTGCGGTCGGGGAAGATCAATTATATCTCCGTAAAGCCGTTCGGCTTCACATTTATCATTCACGCCTTATGTCCCCCTATCTGACCGTTTCGTTCTATCTTGGTAGCGCCGTCCACGAGGTCAAGTCCCCTTACGACAGCGTTTTTTCCGAATTTATCCTGTAGGCTGAGCATCGTCCTGAGCATACTGCGCTCTCTTTCATCGCTGCGCCTTTCCTCCTGCCTTTTTTTGTCCTGCTCCGCCGTATCCTCAAAAAAGCTGAGCTGCTCGGGGAGCTCGGGCGGTATCTCGTTTTCGCCTATAAGAGCGCAGGCGGCTATATTAATCCTGCGTACGAGCAGGTCACTGTCCGTCAGGCTGCCGTAGAGCTCTGAGGCCGCCCTGACTATCCTTCTTGCCGAATTCGTATAGCCGTCTAAATTAGCCGTACCGTGTACGTATCTCGGACAGGGTCTGCCGTAAAAATCGACAGAGACAACGCCCGTGTACGGTCTGCCGTTTTTAGCGGTAACGAAGCCGCCCTTTCCGTCAGAGGCAAGGCTTTCCTTGTCGTAGCAAACGGTCAGCACGAGCTGCTTTGTGACGAGGCGCTTTTTTACAAGGTCGTGCGCTATAAGCTCGCTCATCTCCTTGACTATTATGCGCGCCTTATCAAAGCTGTAGGGCTCCTTGAGAACCTGACCCGAGGAAAGCGAATTGGTCTGAGGGCGATAGGACTTTATATTGGCAATGCTTACGGGCTCATAGCCCCACGCATGATCTATCAGAAGCTCGGCGTTTATCCCGAAGGTCTTGTAAAGCAGCTTTTCCTGAGACGGCTCCATAGATGCTCTTGCTATATCCCCCATGGTGAAATAGCCCATAGAGGCAAGCTTTTTGCCGTAGCCCCTGCCTACACGCCAGAAATCCGTAAGCGGACGGTGACACCATAAAAGCCTGCGGTAGCTCATCTCATCAAGCTGAGCAACTCTTACGCCGTCCTTATCGGCGGGTATATGCTTTGCGACGATATCCATAGCTACCTTTGCGAGATAGAGATTCGTGCCTATGCCTGCCGTGGCTGTTATGCCTGTGGTATAAAGGACCTCTCTTATCATAGCCATTGCAAGCTCGTGCGCCGTCATTCCGTATGTGGAAAGATAGCTCGTCGCATCTATGAATACCTCGTCTATCGAATAGACGTGTATATCCTCGGGCGCGATGTATTTCAGATATACCGAATACACTCTCGTGCTGTACTCCTCATAGAGCCTCATTCTCGGCGGCGCCGTTATATACGCAAGCTCGAGCGAGCCGTCGTCCGCAAGGGTATCCGCATTGAAGGACGACGAGGTAAACTTGCGTTTTCCTTCTGAGTCCTTGGGGAGCAGACCGTTTTTTACAGCATTGTATTTTCTTTCCCTGTTTATATCCTTTACGCGCTCTATCACCTCAAAGAGCCTTGCCCTGCCGGGAATGCCGTATGCCTTGAGCGACGGCGACACCGCAAGACAGATCGTCTTTTCCGTGCGCGACATATCGGCAACAACAAGATTGGTCCTCAGCGGGTCGAGGTGCCGTTCAACACATTCCACGCTGGCGTAAAAGCTCTTGAGATCTATCGCAATATACGTGCGTTCCACGCTCCCTCTCCTCTCTTCTGCGAACATTTGTTTTATATATCCTATCATTTTTTTGCCCTTTTGTAAATAGCCAACCGCGCATATAGACTTTTTCGTAAAAAATCGGTATAATAACGGTAAGAGAAAATAAGAGCCGATTCTGCCATATACGCCGCAGGATCGGCATCTGTACAAGATAATACGGAGTAACCAGAAGGAGGAGCGTAAATGAACAGAATATTCGTATCCGGTCTGCTTAACGTAGAGACCACCGTCGCCGTAAGGGGCTTCCCTATCAATTATTACCCGATAGACTACCCGTTTTTCGGGGTGAATTCCAACGTGGCGGGCGTGGGCTGCAACGCTGCCAAGGCGCTGACTGCTCTCGGCGACGAGGTAAGGCTCGTTTCATATACGGGCAAGGATGCCGAGTCCGAAAGGATATTCAAAGACCTTGAGGAACACGGGATAGCATCGGACATGATAAAAAAGGAACTCAAAAAAACGCCTGCCTCGGTCATTCTTTTTGACCCCGACGGCAGACG
>CACWNZ010000079.1 GCA_902762335.1 uncultured Ruminococcus sp.
GCCCCTGCGGCAGCGGAAAAAAATACAAGAAGTGCTGCGGCGCAAATAAATGATAAAAGCCGAAACAGGCACGGTGAACTGTCCCATGACAGAGCACCGTGCCTGTTATTTACAGGGTACCGCGCACCAAACCTCCCGCGCCGCATAATATATGGTATAAGCAGTAAAGGAGGAAAAGCAATGTCTGATAATATGATCTGCAACGGCTGCGAGGGCTGCGGTCCGAGCGATAAGATAAAAGAGGCCGTATGTATAAGCGCATCAAGGATCTACGACTCCTGCTCCGATAAGGACTGCCTTGAGGATCTGCCCGTGCTGCTTACAAAGGCGGGACAGTGCATGATAGACAAGGCGGCTTCGGTCAGGGTAAATGACGTAAACGTGTGCAGCGTGGCAATAAGCCTTCAGCCCATTCCCTTCAATAAGGGCTTTTACGCCGTGGATATAACCTTCTACTTTGACGTATGTCTTGACGTTTTCATGGCACCTAACGCTCTGCCTATGCCCGTAAAGGGGCTGTCGGTATTTTCAAAGAGGGCGGTGCTCTTCGGAAGCGACGGCAGCGTAAAGATCTTCAGCTCCGACTGCGGCGACGGCGCGTCCGACGGTGTGAACGCCCCAACGAGGAACTGCCCCAAGGCGACCGTGCAGGTAGCAGAGCCTATACCCTTATGCGCAAGGCTTGCCGATAAGCACAGCTGCTCATGTATGCCGCAGTACAGGATACCCGAGGGCATTCTGAGAAGATACGGCGGAGAATTCTCGGGCAGTGAGAGCGATAAGCAGGTACTCGTATCCGTCGGTCTGTTCACTATCGTTCAGCTTGAGAGAAGCGTGCAGATGCTCATTCCCGCGTACGATTTCTGTATACCGCACAAGGAATGCGTATCAAGCTCCGAGGATCCGTGCGAGCTTTTCAGCAGCATAGAATTCCCCACAAACGAATTCTTCCCTTCAAACCTTCCTTCGGATAAAAAGCCCCCCTGCTCCTGCGGACTCTGATACGCCTGCGCCGGGGTCAGCTTGAAGCTATCGGAAACAGCCTCCTTACTTCAAAAAGCAGGGGGGCGTTTTCTTTATCCTCAAGCAGGGGATCGGCGGCAAGTATCCTCCGCGCCGCCTGCCTTGCCGATTCTATATTGACCATATCCGAGGTCTTAACGAGCCTGAACTCGGGCAGACCGTGCTGTCTTGAGCCGAAGAAATCTCCGGGACCGCGCAGGCGCAGATCCTCGTCGGCTATGACGAAGCCGTTGTTAGTGCGGCACATAACTCCGAGCCTTTCCTGTGTTACGGGCGAGGTGTTGTCCGTTACCATAATGCAGTAGGACTGTGCCGTCCCTCTGCCGACTCTGCCCCTCAGCTGATGCAGCTGTGAAAGCCCGAAGCGCTCGGCGTTCTCGATAAGCATTATTACGGCATTGGGAACGTTCACGCCTACCTCTACAACGGTGGTAGATACAAGTATATCCGCCTCGCCGCCCGCAAAAAGACCCATGATCCTGTCCTTTTCGGCGGCGCTCATTCTGCCGTGCAGCACACAGATCCTGCACCCGCCGAGAACGGTGTCCTTGAGGCTTTCGGCGTATTCCTGTGCAGAGTTCAGCTCCGTATCGTTCTGCTCCACAAGCGGACAGATAATATAGCACTGCCTGCCCTCGTCTATATGCTTCTTCATGAATTTATATATACGCTCTCTCAGCCCGCCGTCTACGCAGTAGGTATTCACCTTCTGCCGCCCGGGGGGCAGCTCGTCTATCACCGAAAGCTCAAGATCACCGAACAGCATCAGAGCAAGAGTTCTCGGGATAGGCGTTGCGGACATCACAATAACGTGCGGAGCTTCTCCCTTTGAGGTAAGGGCGGCTCTCTGTCCCACACCAAAACGGTGCTGCTCGTCGGTGATAACAAGACCGAGGTTTTTAAACTCCACATTCTCCGAGATAAGCGCGTGCGTACCGATGACTATATCCGTCTCACCGTCTATAAGCTCCCTATAAATTCTCTCTTTTTCGGCAGGCTTGGTTGAACCGGTGAGAAGCTCAAGCTTTATATCGGTGTCCCTGAATATCCCGCTGAGAGTCTCGTAATGCTGCGCGGCAAGTATCTCAGTGGGTACCATAAAGGCGCATTGCAGACCGTTTTTGGCTGCGGTATAGCATACTGCGGCGGCGACCGCCGTTTTGCCGCTGCCGACGTCGCCCTGAATGAGCCTGTTCATAGGGTGAGCTGCCGTCTGCATATCATTTACGCATTCTTTTATTACCCTGTTCTGCGCGCCGGTGAGCTTATACGGCAGAAGAGAAATATACTCCTTAGTATAGTCCCTGCTGATATGAACAGGCTTTTTTGTAAGCCTTTCGCTGCCCTTAAGGCAGACCCCCGTTTCAAGTATCATAAGCTCTTCAAACACAAGGCGCCTGCGCGCCGTTTCAAGCGCCTCGCCGTCCTTCGGAAAATGAATATTCTCAAGCGCATATTTAAGGTCGCACAGACCGTACTCCTCTCTCACCGCGGCAGGAATGGTATCGTTCACCCTTTCGGGCAGCATACGCACCGCCTGCTGCATAGCCTTCTCTATATGACTGCTTTTCAGCGTATTAGTCTGCTGATATATCGGACGGATATGGGGCGTTCCGGATGCAAGCAGCTTCGGCGTGCTCATTTCCGTACCCCTGTCGGTCTTTCTAACGGTGCCGTAAAACAGGAACTCGCCGCCCCTTTTAAGCTGCTCATACACGAAAAGCGTATTGAAAAAAGAAAGCAGCATATAGTCCTCGCCATCCGAAACGGTGAATTTATACAGCGTCATGTTCTTTCTGATATAGGCGGGCTTTGCGCACGAGACGACCCTTGCCCTTATACAGCAGGTATCGCCCTCCTGAGCCTGAGCTATGCTCACGGGCTTGCTCCAATCCTCATACGATCGCGGGTACAGTCTGAGAAGCTCTCCTACAGTAGTGACTCCCAATTTTTTTAGCTGCTCCGCCTTTGCGGGACCTATTCCCGACAGAGCCGTAACGGGGGTCATAAATAAAGAAGCCATTGTATTCCTCCGTTTATAGTAAAAACCGACCCTTTCCGAGAGGTATCGGGAGGATCGGTTTTATATATTTTTCAGATTATCATTCTACCGAAAGCATAAAATAGTATATCGGCTGACCGCCGTCGATAAGCGTAACCTCTACGTCGCCGCCAAGCTTTGCCTTTATTCCCTCGTAGGCTGCGTTTGCCTGCGCTTCGGTCACGTCCTCGCCGTAGATAACGGAAATATACGAGGTATCTCTGCCGGACATTTCCTTAGCAAGCTTGATAACGGCCTTTACGGGATCCTTCTCCTTGAGCGTGAGCTTGCCGTTGGTGAGCGCGATTATCTCGCCCTCCTTTATCTTAGTGCCGCCGAATTCGGAATTTCTTGCGGCGTAGGTGACCTGACCCGTTGAAACGTTCTTTGCCGCCGAGATCATGAACTCGCTGTTAAGCTCTACGGTAGCGTCCGGCGAATAAGAAAGCATTGCCACAAGACCCTGAGGGATTGTTCTTGTGGGAACTATGATGACCTTTCTGTCTGTAACGAGCGGAACTACCTGCTCTGCCGCAAGGATTATGTTCTTGTTATTGGGAAGAACGAATACGGTCTTTGCGGGGGTAGCCATAACGGCCTGATATATATCGTCCGTGCTCGGATTCATGCTCTGACCGCCGCTTACTACGTGCGTACAGCCGAGATCCTTGAATACGCCCTCAAGTCCCTTGCCTGCGGCAACGGCTATAAAGCCTACGTCCTCAGACGGCTCAACGGGCTTCAGCTTCTCACGCTTCTTTTCCTCTTCCTCGCGCTTTGCCTTTTCCTTCTCGTACTGCTCGGCAGCCTTTCTGTGCTGCTCCTTCATGTTCTCTATCTTTACCGTAAGGAGCTGACCGTAGGTGATAGCCTCCTCCAGCGCCTTGCCGGGATTTTCGGTGTGAACGTGGACCTTGATTATATCGTCATCGTCAGCTACTACGACACAGTCGCCAAGCTTCTCAAGAAAAGCTCTCAGCTCCGAGGACTCCCTTGCCGTTTCGGGATCCTTGCCGATTATGAACTCGGTGCAGTAGGTAAAGTTTATTACGGAATCAAACTCCGCTGCGGCATTTCTGAAGAACTCCGCCGCGCTGTCCTCCTTTTCGGCTGTCATAGAAGCCGCAGGAGCATCGTTGGTTATCATAACGCCGTCGCGCAGAAGGGACAGCATACCCTCGAATATCACGCACAGACCCTTGCCGCCTGCATCTACAACGCCCGCCTTCTTGAGCACGGGCAGCATATCGGGGGTCTTGTTAAGAGCATCTATAGCGGCAGATACAATTGAGCCGAATACTATTACCGCATCGCTCTCGACCTCGGAAGCCACCTTGGCCGCCTCACATGACATTCTTGCTACGGTAAGGATAGTACCCTCGGTAGGATTCATTACCGCCTTATAAGCGGTGTCAACACCTGACTTGAGCGCGGCGGCAAGTTCCTTGCCGTCTACCTCTTCCTTGCCCTTCAAGCCGTTTGCAATTCCTCTGAAAAGCAGCGAGAGTATAACGCCCGAGTTTCCCCTTGCAGACTTGAGCATTGCGGAAGCCGCCTCTGAAGCCACCTCGTCTATCCTTGTGGCGGTGCTCTCCGCAAGAGCCTTTGCTGCAGCCTCTATCGTCATGGACATATTCGTACCCGTGTCACCGTCCGGTACGGGGAATATGTTAAGGGAGTTTATTTCTTCCTTCTGCCTTAAGATGTTGTTTGCACCGGATATTAGCGCATTTTTGTAGTAAGAACCGTTTATCATTGTTTCTTGCACTTCCTTACAAAATTATCTTATTTCGACTATCAGCTTCATAGCCGTTCTTTCAATGCCCTCGATCTCAATGCTTGTAAACGCGGGGATACAGACGAGGTCTATACCCATAGGCGCAAGATAGCCTCTTGCGACGGCTACAGACTTGAGCGCCTGATTTGTTGCTCCTGCGCCTACCGCCTGTACCTCAACACAGCCGTAATCTCTGACTACGCCCGCAATAGCGCCTGCTACCGAATTAGGCGCCGATTTCGATGATACCTTCAATACTTCCATTTTTAGCCCTCCTGAAAAGCTACTATGCCATAATAATATATTATATATGATATATTGAACGAAGTCAATTTTCAAGTGCATAGTTTAACGAAAATGTTATAATTCTATGAACAAACTAAAAAATTTTCATTCTTTTCAAGAGCTTTGTACGACCCGTCTTATCATCGATAGTATATTTTATGCAATCCGCGTGGCAGTTGCCCGTATCCGTCTCAAAGCGCACGGGCAGCTTATCCTTGAATTTCTTTATAGCAAGCTCGCTCTTTACGCCGAGCACCGATTCCGTAGGACCCGTCATGCCTACGTCCGTTATATAGCCCGTACCCTTGGGCAGTATCCTTTCGTCCGCTGTCTGAACGTGGGTATGCGTACCGAACATGGCCGATATCCTGCCGTCAAGATAATAGGCAAGCGCCAGCTTTTCAGCGGTAGCCTCGGCATGAAAGTCAAGAATGATTATTTTCGTGTCAAGCTTTTTCAGTATGCCGTCTATGACTTTGTACGGGTCGTCAAGCGCCTCCATATACATACAGCCCATGAGATTTATCACTGCCGCCTGCGTTCTGCCGAGGTCAAATACGGTATAGCCTCTGCCGGGGGTAGTACCCTCGGGATAGTTTGCGGGACGGATAAGAAAAGGACACTCGTCAAATTTGCCGTAGACCTCCTTGCGGCGGAAGGTATGATTGCCCGCAGTTATAATGTCTACGCCGCTTGTAAAAAGATGCTCTGCCGATACGGGGGTTATGCCGTTGCCGTCCGCAGAGTTCTCGCCGTTTGCAATAACGAGATCTATATTTTCCTGTTTTTTCAGAGCAGGCAGCCTTTCGCGAAGAAACCTGCAGCCCGCAGTACCCACAACGTCGCCTATTGCAAGAACGTTCACTCTATCACCTCACATATCCGTAACATTATAATTGTAGAATTATTTTCCTTCATTGTCAATCTAAAATCAAGAAAAAACCGCATATTTTCCGAGAAAAATAGAGAAAAAACTATTTACAACACCAAGGCGATATTATAAAATGATATAAAGGGCTTATGCCCCGTCCGTATTATCTGATACAGAAAAATAAATAAAGGAGATGTTTGAAATGATCTGTCCAAAATGCGGAACGCAGAACGATCCTTCAGTCCGTCAGTGCACGGGCTGCGGTACCTTCCTTCCTGATGCTTCAAGTCCGGAATTTTCCGACGTAAAGCCTGACGGCGCTCAGGCAGAGCCGTCAAGATATCAGGAGATCACGATGTCAGACGTTGTCGCCAAGAAAAGTCACAAAAAGCTCATCATCTGGCTTGTCGTCATCGCTCTCGTCATTGCCCTCGGCGTTGCGACCTTCTTCATAGTCAAGGCTATTATAAGCTCCAACAAGACCAACGATATCAAAAAGGACCCGACGGCCTACGTTTTTGACTCCTATCAGACCGTAGCGCAGGATCTCACCGATAAAGCCAAGGTGATAAAGACCGCCGTATCGGCCCCTACGGGACAGAAGACCGTAAAGGTCAATATGTCCTACAACACTTATTCTACGGACACCGTCTATGCTGTAGACTCGGATGCAAGAAAGCTGTATTACTCGC
>CACWNZ010000080.1 GCA_902762335.1 uncultured Ruminococcus sp.
CGTAAAGGCGGATACGGTCCCCGCATTCTCGGGTACGGCGGCGGCGGTCGCTCTTATGGGCGTTTACTACGTGGGCTGCATACCCGCAAGCACTCAGGAGACCGCGACGGAGCAGAACGGCTCGTCAGAGGTATCCGTCTCTCAGAGCAGCGGAGCATTCAGGGACGGCACCTATACCGGAACGGGCGAGGGCTTCAGAGGCGGCATCTCGGTCACCGTCACGGTAAGCGGCGGCAGCATTACGGATATAACGGTCAATTCCAAGAACGATGACAACGACTTTTTCTCAAGGGCTCAGAGCAAGATAATCCCCGCGATCATCTCATCACAGAGCGTAAACGTCGATACCGTAAGCGGCGCGACCTTCAGCAGCAGAGGTCTTATCGAGGCGGTAAAGAATGCGCTCGGAGATCAGCTTCTCATAGATGAAAGCAGTGAAGCGTCACAGCCCCCGGCAGGTGATAACGGCATAAGCGAAAACACCGACAGGCGCGGCAAGAAGAACAGACAGACCTCATCGCAGCAAAGCTCCCGGGAAAGCAGCCTTGAGGAGTCACAGGAAAGCTCCGGGGAGAGCAGCTTTGAGGGATCGCAGGAAAGCTCCGAGGAAAGCAGCGCTCCCGCAGAGACGGGCGCACTTGCAGACGGCGTTTACAGCGGCACGGGCACAGGCTACCGCGGCAGCACGAGCGTTACTGTCACTGTATCCGGCGGCAGGATAACGGATATAACCGTCAATTCATATCAGGACGACGACAGATTCTTCAGCAGCGCGTCAAGGGGCGTTATCTCATCTATCATCTCCTCGCAAAGCACGGACGTAGACACCGTAAGCGGCGCGACCTTCAGCAGCAACGGTATTATAGAGGCTGTATCAAACGCTCTCGGCATAGATTTTCAGAATCCCAACGGCACCATGAGCCGCAGACACGGGAGATAAATACGGCAGCAGCACGGCATACCGGTCGTTCTGACCGGGTGCCGCGCTGCTTTTGGCGTGAAATATGCAGATCGGGCGTATATTCCTTCGTATTTTCGGTATAATACTTGAAAAATCCGCGCTTTATGATATAATTTTTATATCCTTTAATCGATGGAGTGATAGAAGTGGAAAAAATATTCAAGCTAAAGCAAAACGGCACAACGGTAAGAACAGAGCTTATCGCCGGACTTACCACCTTTCTCTCAATGGCTTATATCCTTGCCGTAAACCCGAGCATACTTTCAGCATCGGGAATGCCCTCGCAGGCAGTATTTGCGGCAACGGCAGTTTCGGCGGCGTTTGCAACGCTCATTATGGCGTTCTTTGCCAACTACCCCGTCGTTCTTGCCTCGGGCATGGGACTGAACGCCTATTTCGCATATACGGTCGTTCCCCAGCTTGCAGAGCAGGGAGTTACCGATCCGTGGAGGGTCGCGCTGACCGCCATACTCATGGAGGGCATAATCTTCATTCTGCTGTCCTTTGTGAAATTCAGAGAGACTCTCGTCAACAAGGTACCAGATAACCTCAAGCTCGGAATTTCCGCAGGCATAGGACTGTTCATTGTTATCGTAGGCTTAAAGGGCGCTAAAATAGTAGTAGCCGATCCCTCAAACCTCATCACCTTCGGAAATATCAACACGCCTCAGGTGGTGCTGGCGCTTTTAGGTATCCTTGTCATAGCCGCGCTGTGGCATTATAAGGTAAAGGGCGCTATCCTCATAGGCATAACGCTGACATGGATACTCGGCATTGTCGCCGAGCTTACAGGGTGGTATCACGTTGATGCCGCCGCAGGAGTGTATTCGGTAATACCCAACTTTGAGAATTATTCCGTATTCGCGCCCGTGCAGTCAATGGCGGAAAACACCTTCTGCAAATTCGACTTTTCTTACATAGGCGCTAACCCGATGAACTTCATAGTTATATGCTTCGCCTTCCTGTTCGTGGATCTCTTTGATACCGTAGGAACGCTTATCGGCGTTGCGCAGGAGTGCAATATGCTCAACGAAAAGGGAGAGCTTCCCCGCGTAGGCAGGGCTCTCATGGCAGATGCCGCAGGCACGGTAGCAGGCGCAATGCTCGGTACCTCGACGGTCACCTCCTACGTTGAAAGCACCACGGGCGTAGCCGCAGGCGGAAGAACGGGACTTACGGCGCTCACCTCGGCCGTGCTTTTCCTCGTATCGCTTACGCTGTATCCTGTTTTTCTTGCCATACCCTCGTTTGCAACGGCGCCCGCCCTTGTATTCGTAGGTCTGCTGATGATAAAGAACATAACGAAAATGAAGTTCGACGTTGACATAGCGGATACCGTAGGCGGCTTCTTTGCGATAATAATGATGCCCTTTACAAGCTCTATCGCAACGGGTATAATGTTTGGTATAATATCCTGGGTAATACTCAAGGTCGTAACGGGCAAGATCCGCGATATACACCCGATAATGTGGATAGCCTTCGTACTGTTTGCCGTAAGGATAGTTACAATGGCGCTCGGTATGTCCTCGTAACGGCAGTGAGCGCTGCATTAAAGAAATCACGATTGGGGAAAGAAAATGAAATACTGCACCAAATGCAAAAGGATAAGCACCGATGACGAAAAAACGCTCTGCCCCGAATGCGGCAGGACAATGATATCGGACCCGAGCCACTATTCGCCCGTTAACGTAGTGACGGCAAACGGCTTTGAGCTTGAAAGGATAAAGGCGGCTCTCACCGAGGCGGAGATACCCTTTTCGGTGCGTGAATGCGCCGACGATACGGGACTTCAGATACTCAACGCCGCGCCGCCCGAAAACTGCACGGTATCGGTGCCGCTGGCCTACTACACTCAGACCGCCGAGCTGCTCATAGGCATCGGCGCGATCAAAGAGGCCGAGGAACTCAGCGATGATGATGAGGAAAGAGTCGCGCGGGAAAAAGAAAATACCGAAGAGGAGATGTCGCCCAAAAAGCGCTTCTGGGTAAAGCTTTTGTCGATAATCCTCTTTATCGGTCTTATCGCCGGAGTCATCTTCCTTGCCGACCTTATCGGCAGATTCATAAACCCGAGCTTCTATCAGTAAAAAACAGACCGACACGCAAAGCCGCGTGTCGGTCGTTTTTTATGTATCCTGCGCCGTACTGCCGTTTTTTGTACCGAGCCTTTTGTTTACCTCTACGAGGATCTTAGTGTCGTTATCATGACTGCAAAGCTTCATGGCATCGTCAAGACTCACCCAGAGATAATAGTCTATCTCGTTTTTCTGAATGACTACCGAGGATTCGCATGCCCTTGCAAGAAAGAATACGACGTATTTCTTGATCTTGCCGTAGGGTCTGTATATGCTGGTCTGACGGAAATTAGGCTCTATCGTCACCGAAAGTCCCGTCTCCTCCTTTATCTCGCGCAGGGCGGTCTGCTTTTCGGATTCGTTCAGCTCGATGTGACCCTTGGGAAAGGTCCAGCACTTGCCGTTATGATTTTTTACAAGAAGGATCTTTATTCCTTCCCTGCCCGCATTGCGGTATACCACCGCGCCGCAGGATTTCTCGTACATACAGATAAGCTTGTCAAATCTTGCGCTTATGCTGTCAAGTCTCGTCTTTATCTCGGGCTCATAGTATATCTCGTTTACGGGAGCCGCAACGAGCCTTGTCTGGAGCTTGTTCTGTGACGAGGCTATAGCTATTATGGTACATTCGACCACGTCGCCTATCTCGTGGTCGGTCATTATATACACGGACCTCATATCCGTGTGGGTCCTTCCTACTATAAAGCCCGAATAAAGGCTGTTTTCGGCAAGTGTGCCGAATACGTTTATCCTGACGGTTTTTCCGAGCAAGCGGCACACCTCCCTTTCGTGTTACTTGATTATGCTCATTATATCGTCGGCTCTGTTCTGTATGCCTGCATTTTTCGCGCTGTTTACCACAAGCACGTCGGTGTATTTGTTCTTTTGGATATACTCTATGATATTCCCGCTGTAATAGGCGGGGTCTACTATGAATATCTCGTCATAATTCGCCGTAAGGAACGGCGCAAGGGCGCTGCCGTAGGTATCCTTTATAAGACAAAGCTTCCTGCCCGTCTTATTGTCGGTCTTTACGCGCATATAGGGGTTATCTCCCCATACGAAGGCGCTGTAGGCATATCGTCCCTCGGCGAAGGTCGCTATCAGCGGTACCTCCTTTTCTTCGGTATCGCCGTTTTCAAGCAGATAGCAGCTCTGTATGCACGGCATATTGTAATAGACCACCGTGTCGGGCATCGCCGCAAGCTCTTTGTTGCCCTCGGGATCCTCCACGGTCTGCGTTGCCGCAAAGAGCATACCGTTAAAGCCCGTTATGTTTCCCTTGGATAGCCCGTCAAGGCTTACCGCCTCAAGTCCCGCCTTTGCGCAGAACTGCTGATAGGCGTAATACGCCCCGAGTGCCGTCCAATTTATATCGCTCCTGAAATAGGTGTATTCGCCCTTGTGCTTTATCTCGGCATCATATACGGCTATCGGTATGACCTCATCGGAGTAAGACGAATAGACCGTGTCGATGAATTCCTTTTCGTCGTTCATCTCTTTGAGATATTTCTCGGGCAGACCCACAGACGCATGACCCGGCGCTACCATATTATATACTCTTACTCCGTTGCCGAGAGCCTTTTTTATATTCGATACTACAGCCGCGTAATTCTTTGCCGCGCTCTTAGTGCCGTAAAACAGCTCGTAGCCGCTGCCGTCATACATAAATACGTTCCCGTCGTAGTAGCCCTCGACGTCCTTTTCCTTGGAAAGCTCCTCCGCGGGACTCTCCTGTACGCTGCTCTGCTTTGCTTCGGACACCTCTGCGCTTGACTGAACGCTCTGCTCTTCGATCGATCCCTCCGCCGTCCGGGCGCTCCTGCTGCCCGCCACGACGGCGCATACAACGCCCACGGCGATCCCCGCAAAAGCAACACACGCAGCGGCTATTACAGCCTTCCTGATTTTGCTGCTCCGACCCTGTCCCCCGTTATAGCCGCCCGAGCCGTAGGAACGGGTGCCGTAGGAGCTGTAGCCGAATGATGACCTTCTGCTCATATTTCCTGCCTTATTTCTCCTTACACTATTATATCAATTCTAATTATACCCTAAAGCTCCGTAAATTACAACCTTATTATAGTACAAACTTAGATGATATTACACCGAATATTTATCATAAGTGAAGAAAATCACGATAAGCGCGGGATCATCGGCAGGCTCCCGCCCGTCACGGACGGCAGCTCTTTCAAAAGGTGAATAATTTTCGGCTTCAGCCCCGGATCGCGGATTCTTTATAATTGACAAAATGAGGGATTTATTATAGAATGTTATTCGTATAATTATTTTTATAGGGGAGATAAGCGATGAAGATAAAGGAATTGTTCGTGGGACAGACGAGCCACACGGGAATACAGTTTTTCAGGAGCCTTTTCGTAGGCGGGATAGCTACCGTAGTGGATATGCTCGTAATGATACTGTTCCGCGAGCTTGTAAAGGTACCGGAGGGCGTAGCGGCGATGTTCGGCTTCATAGTGGGGCTTGCGGTGAACTATATCGTGTCTACCTTCTGGGTATTCGCCAAGGCTAAGGTGAAAAACAGGATAATCGACTTCATCGGCTTTGCGGTAATAGGAATAATAGGTCTCGGGCTGACACAGCTCATAATTGAGCCCTTTGCAATGGAGGGTATGTTCGGACAGGGAATATTCATAACCTGGGGTATCTTCGGAGGGCTGCTGCCCGTTGACAAGTATTATATCGTAGGCAAGGTGCTTGCGGTCGTGATAGTCTATATGTGGAACTTCTTTGCGAGGAAATTCATTCTCTACAGAAAGGTCGAGCAGAAGGACGAGCCTGCAGAAGAAGCCGTTGCAAACGAAGAAAAAACAGACAATAACGGAGACACCGTCTCTGAGGATAAGAAGGGCAATATATAATGAAAAGAATAGTTATCATAGGCGCAGGTCCCGCGGGACTTACCGCCGCCAACGAGCTGCTGAAGGACAATGAGGAAGAATACGAGGTCATCATCTTAGAGGAAAGCAATGCCATAGGCGGCATATCGCAGACCGTAAGATACAACGGCAACAGAATGGACATCGGCGGACACAGGTTTTTCTCCAAAAGCGACGAGATAATGGAATGGTGGAAGGAGCTCATGCCGATACAGGGCAAGGACGCCTTTGACGATAAGCTCCTCGGCAGAGAAAAGCCCCTTGAGGAGGGCGGTCCCGACCCCGAAAAAGAGGACGTCGTTATGCTCGTCAGGGACAGGGTATCAAGAATATATTACAAAAAGCATTTCTTCGACTACCCCGTTACCATGTCAGCATCCACCATAAAAAACATGGGCTTTTTGGCTACTATGGGCGCGGGCTTCAGCTATCTCAAGGCGTGTATCGTTAAAAAGCCCGAGACCTCGCTTGAGAATTTCTACATAAACCGCTTCGGCAAAAAGCTTTACGGTATGTTCTTTGAGGGCTACACCGAAAAGCTGTGGGGGCGTCACCCGAGCGATATTTCAGCCGATTGGGGCTCGCAGAGGGTCAAGGGACTGTCTATAAGAGCCGTAATAAAGGATATGTTCTCAAAGCTGTTCGGCGGCAAAAAGAAAAAGAACAAAAAGAACGTCGAGACTTCTCTCATAGAGCAGTTCTGGTATCCGAAATACGGTCCCGGTCAGCTTTGGGAG
>CACWNZ010000081.1:0-1300 GCA_902762335.1 uncultured Ruminococcus sp.
TCAGAATGAACGGGCTTCTTCTTGACGATGCCGAGGTGATCGCAGCTATGGAGACGGACGGCAAGGGTATATACATTCCCGTAAAGGCGGACGGCAAAAACGGTATAAAAGCCGAGGGCTGTCTTGCAAGTCTTGAGACCTACGGAAGGATATTTTCTTACGTGGATAAGAAGCTGATAAACATGGCACAGTCGCTCTACGGCGGCGATATAAAGAGATATCCCGTAAAGGGCGGCTCTGATGACGCCTGTAAATACTGCGAATATAAAAGTGCCTGCGGCTTTGAGGACGGTAAGCCCTTTAACCGTAAGAACAATATCAGCCACAAAAACGCGATAGATCTTATTAACAGCGAGGAGGGTGATGATAATGGCTGAAATGAGATTTACGCCTGCGCAGCAAAACGCTATTGACGCTCTCGGCGGCTCTGTTCTCGTATCTGCTGCGGCAGGCTCGGGCAAAACGAGAGTTCTTGTCGAGAGGGTGATAAAGCTTCTTACCGATAAGGATTCGCCTGTAAGCGCAGACAGGCTTCTTATCGTCACCTTTACTAAGGCGGCTGCCGAGGAAATGAAGAGCAGGATAGCCGCCGCTATTGATGATATTCTTCTTAAGGAACCGTCAAATATCGCGCTTCGCCGTCAGCAGCTTCTTCTTGCGAATGCCGATATCTGTACGGTAGACAGCTTTTGCAGCCGCATTATCAGGGATAATTTCTTTCTTCTCAACATCCACCGTGATTTCCGTGTGCTTCCGGAGGGTGAGGCTGCCGTGCTGAAGCACAGGATAATCTCAGATATTATCGAAGAGGGCTATGCCTCAAAGGACAAGGGCTTTATGCTGCTTTCAGGGCTGCTGTCGTCCTCACGCTCCGATAAAAGCCTTGAAAACGAGCTGCTCTCGGTCTATTCCAAATGCAGCTCACACCCGTTTCCGCTGCTGTGGCTCGAAACCGCCGCAGGGTATTACGACCCTTCCGTACCCGTGTGCGACACTATTTATGCCGAAAGGGCGTTTGAGATACTCAGGGCTGCCGTATGCGATATTGACGAAATGCTTGCGCAGGCAAGGGAGGTCATTGAAAACAACCCCGCCTTCTGCACGGATAAGCCAAGCTGCGGTATGGCGAATCTTGAAAATCTTGAGAGCTTTTGTTATCGTCTGAAGAAAAGTCTTGACGAGCGTTCGTGGGACGGTATATCCGACTGCGTAACGGGCTTTTGCGGTGTGAATTACGTCAAGCCCCGAAGCAAGACGGTTTTTGTCACCGAGAGCGAGGCTCTTATAGTTCGCAACAGCT
>CACWNZ010000081.1:1345-7976 GCA_902762335.1 uncultured Ruminococcus sp.
ATCCCGCAGTACAGGCTCTGTGCAATACGATAAAGCGCTTTGACAAGGCGTTTTTTGAAGCCAAGACCGAGCGCGGGGTCCTTGATTTTGCCGATCTCGAGCATCTGCTGCTAAAGCTGCTCGTCTGTCATGACGAGGACGGCAATATGCGCAAGACCGACTTTGCAGCAGAGCTCTCTTCAAAATACGATCAGATCATGGTCGACGAATATCAGGACACGAACGAAACTCAGGAGACGATCTTCCGCTTTATATCAGACGATGAGAAAAATCTGTTCGTAGTCGGCGACGTAAAGCAGAGCATCTACCGCTTCAGAGAGGCTATGCCCGAGATCTTCAAAAACAGGCGGGCGGACTCTGTGCCGTACGACAGAAACGATCCCGCTTTCCCCGCAAAGATAATACTTGATAAGAACTTCCGCAGCAGAGAGGGCATAATAGACAGCGTGAACTATGTTTTTCATTCGGTAATGTCCGAGAGAGTGGGCGAGATAGAATACAACGATGAGGAAAAGCTCACCGCAGGGGCGGACTATCCCGAAAGCCATGAGCCCTCTATGGATATCTGTCTGCTTGATACCTTTGCGCTCGGCGAGACAGGCGATGAGGACGATGACACCTCTGCGCTTGAGGCAAGATATATAGCGCAGCTTATACGCAAAAGGATAGACGAGGGCATGATGGTTTATGACCACGGAGCCGAAAGACCTGCCCGCTACGGGGATTTTGCCGTGCTCATGCGTTATACCTCGACACACGCAAGGGCTTATTCGGATATTCTCAATCAAAGCGGGATACCTGCCTATATAGAAATGCCGTACAGTCTTTTCGGCTGCTATGAGGTCAACGTTCTGATCTCGCTGTTAAAGACGGCTGATAATCCCCTTCAGGATATTCCTATGCTTTCGGTACTGCTTTGTCCCGTATTCGGCTTTAAGCCCGACGACCTTGCCGACCTTAAGACACTCTGCAAGGGAAAATTCATTTACAGCAGGATAAGATCGTGCCTTATATCACATGAAAAGGGAGAGCCCGTTGAAATATCCGATGAGCTGCTTGAAAAATGCCGCTTCTTCAATGAGATCTTCGCTGAGCTTCGCAAGCTGTCGGTCACTATGTCACCGGGAAGGCTGCTTGAAAGATTTTTTGAAATGAGCGGGTTTATCCCGATGATGAACGCATCCGACAACGGCGAGATAAGAGTGCGCAATATCCGCAAGCTGCTCAGCTTTGTGCGCGACTACGAAAAAAGCGGAAGGCGCAGCCTTACCGAACTTGTAAGGCATATAAATTACCTTGAGGAGAACGGCACCGATATAAGCGCAGGAGACACCGTGCCGACAAATTCCGTCAGGATAATGAGCGTGCATCATTCAAAGGGACTCGAATTTCCCGTGTGTATTCTTGCGGGACTTGATGCAAAGGGCAATAATTCGTCTGAGGAGATAAGCTGTCATGCCGGGCTCGGCTTCGGCATGAAGACAGCAGAGCCTGACTCGCTTCTGAAATTCAATACCATGCAGAGAAACGTCATCAACCTGTGCAAAAGCTCGGAAGACGTGAGCGAAGCGATGAGAGTGCTGTACGTTGCTATGACAAGGGCCAAGGAAAAGCTTATTTCTGTTGTCTCGTACTCTGTGCGCTCAAAGGACGGGCTTAAAAACAAGCTCAAAAAGCTTGCCTCAAGACTCATCATAAAGGACGGCAGGATCTCTCCGTTCTCCGTTGCCGCATCTACGTCCCTTGCGGATTGGATAATGCTCTGCGCTCTTGCTCACCCTTCAATGGATCAGCTTCGTGAGCTTGCGGGAAGGACTGAAACAGAGCTGCTGCCAACCGCTTCACAGTGGAGCTTTTCGCTTGTCGAAAGCCTTGATAGTATCCGCGTTGAGGAGAAGAAAAACGAAGCTGTCTGTCAGCCGGATAAGGAACTTTACGGGCTTCTGCAGCGGCGCTTTGCCGAGAAATACACCGACAGTCTGCGCACCGTAATTCCCTCAAAGGTATCCGCCTCGGCTCTCGTACACAGCGATCAGGCAGATTATCACGTAGCCGAGAAAAGACCCGCCTTCATGCAGAAGGACGGTATGTCAGGCGCCGAAAAGGGTACCGCAATGCATAAATTCCTTCAGTATGCCGACCTTTTCAATGCGCAGACCGACCCCGAAGCAGAAAAGTCCATACTCGTTGAGGCAGGCTATCTCACTGCCGGGCAGGCGGAGTGCATATCCGACGAGGACATAAGGCGTTTTACCCAAAGCGCCGTTTTTGAACACTGTAAAAATGCCGAAAGCCTGCTTCGTGAATATCGCTTTTCGGTAAATATACCCGCGTCTATGATAGACCCCGCCTATCCCGCAGATGAAAGCGTGATCCTTCAGGGCGCGATAGACTGCATTATAACAGAGCCCGACGGGATCATCATTGTCGACTACAAGACCGACAGGATAAGCTCTATGACCGAGCTGGGCAAAAGATACTCAAAGCAGCTTCTGCTGTATAAAACAGCGGCGGAACAGCTTTTTGACAGACCCGTAAAGGCGTGCTATATATACTCTACGGCAATGGGACTCTGCTCCGAGATAAAAGCATAAGCTTTCTTCTTCGGGCATAAAGGGACTCTGCTCCGAGATAAAAGCATAAGCTTTCTTCTTCGGGCATAAATTAGAGCATGAGAAAACTCGTGCTCTTTTTTATTTGCCATAAAGCGGGGAGGAAGAAATATGGATATTTTATCGGCTCTTGCCGCGGGAGTTTCTCTTGCGTCCGATGCCATGGCCGTATCTGTATGCTGCGGGCTGAAAAGCAGGGGAGGATATAAAAAGACCGCCTTTTACACTGCGCTTACCTTCGGATTATTTCAGATGCTGATGCCTCTGCTCGGCTGGAGTATCGGAAAGGTCGGCAGCGGGCTTTTATCGGGTGCCGAACAGATAATATCCTTCGTTATACTTATGCTGCTCGGTATAAAAATGCTTGCAGATGCCCGTCAGGATCACAGCTCGCTTATACGTTCCTTCACGGTCAGAGAGGTGCTGCTTCTTGCGGCGGCAACGAGTATAGATGCTCTTGCACTGGGCATGGTGCTGCCCGCAGCGGTTGGCGTGCGCAGTGTGTGGGATATCATTATAACCGTCGTTCTTACAGGACTTATAACCTTCATCATGTCATACGGCGGATTCTTTCTCGGCAGAAAAGCAAGATCCTTCCGTCCCGCATACGCTGAGCTCTTCGGCGGCGCAGTGCTGATAATTCTCGGCATAAAGCTGCTCATTCAGTATATTATCGGCTGAACCTGCTTGCAAATATCCGCACTATGGTCTATAATATAAACAAAAGAAAGCCAATATTTTGTGAATTAAATAACAAAACAGGGGGGAGTACGATAGAAAAGACAGACACCTTTTACATGGAGCTTGAACAGGGTCCGTTTGAAATGATAGAAAACGGGTCTAAAACCATTGAACTGAGACTATACGATGAAAAACGGCAGAGGTTATCTGTCGGCGATCTTATAGTATTCACAAACAGAGCCGATAGCAGAAGGCTCACTGCAAGGATACTGAAGCTGCATATTTACGACAGCTTCAAAGAGCTCTATAAAGAGCTGCCGCTGCTGAAATGCGGCTATACGAAGGAAAACGTAAACAGCGCCTCGTATAAAGATATGCTCGAATATTATCCTGCGGAAAAGCAGCTTGCGTATAAGGTCGCAGGGATCGAGCTTGAGGTAATAAAATAAAGGAGAAATGCAGAATGGAATACTCATTTATTGATCTGAACGAAGAATGGACAGACCTGATGACAAAAGCCCTTAATGACGAGCCGAGAGACTTTACAAGACTGCGTGAGATAGCAAGAAGCGTAAACGACGGCTTAGACTGCGGCATAAACTGTGACGGCACGGACGAGGAACTTGTAAAGAGCGTGCGCAATTATTTCAGAAGGCTTTTAGAGGAAGACGACAAGCGTTGGCGCAAAAAGATGCAGGAAGAAGAAATGCAGAACGCGCAGAATAATGACGGAACAGACTGACACAGATCCGCAAGCCCGTTAAGGTCAGGTACGGGATACCGACCTTAACGGGCGTTTTCTGCGTTTCCCCCTTCTCTCAATGTCCCAAAACATTCATTTTGAGACATTCGCTATATTGAAAAATGCCCCTCTCCCGTATGCTTCGGATAATAAAGATCCGATTGCGCTGACGTTGATGCCTACAATGCGTGATTCTCCGTTATCGCGGTAAATGCCTGTGATCGGCTCGGATCCCCGTTTTTTTGAAAACAGCGCCCCGTTTTTTTGTAACGACGATGATTACAAAACCGGGGACGCTGTTTTTTTATTTCTTCACTTCTCTGACATCTTAGATATGACGTCGTTGATATGATCGACGGAATAAGCAATAAACTTACCTATCAGCTCTGCGTTGAAATTATTTTTTTCCGGCAGAAGCTCTTTGAAATCGTCATTTCCGCTCAGCTCGGATAAGAGCTTTAAAGTCCTGACCTTGATCTCCTTGTCATTCGGCTCTTGTGTGCTTGCATGGTTTATATTGTTTCTTATGTATTTAAGGCAGGCAAAATGCAGTCTGAGCACCTTAAGATCGTCTGTGTCTATATTCAGTTCTATTTTTTTCGTATCAAATTTGTCTGATAATATAACAGGCAGCATTTTTGTAAGCGTGGCACCATGCTCTTTTTCCTCGGCGGTATCGCTGCCGGGGATCTTGAAGTCATTCTTAGAAAAATTCTTGTAAAAAGACTTGAACGTTTCCGAAATACTACCACACTTTTTTAGCTGATTATACAGTAACCTGTAATCAGCCGATTGCTTTTCTTCGGGTACGGGAGCTTTTTTCTCAGGATCAGTTGAAGGATGATCCGAATAAAAATTAGCGCGGACTCTTGCGATAAACCACAGGGCATCATAGATCCTTGACCCGAACTCCTCATCATTATCGTATTCCTCTATATGTTTTTTGTATTCTGCAAGAGCTTTGCCGGATCGTATCGAAAGAATAATATCACTTTCCTTTTCGGTAAACAGTTTGTTCATCCTTGCTTTTATGTCGGGCTGAGAGAAGAAATACCGATAATATATGTCGTCAGGATTGAGCTTGCTCGCCTTTTTTCTATATATCGTCTTGCTATCCTCAGATTTCGGCTCAAAGAAATACAGATCCTCCGTAAATTCCTTAGGCAGCTTTTCGACATAGAATGTTATCGCCTGCTGGATAAGACCGTTATCCACGCACCATTTTATAAGACCGAGCATCGTTATGCCCTCTTTACCGGTGTGGAATTTCTCCGTTATCAGCGGCAGCAGCTCAAAAAACAGCGTCTCTCTGCCCGATGAGCTGCTGCCCTGCCCCTTCGGTCTCATAAGCTCCCTCAGTCTGACACGCTCCTTCAGCTTGATAAGCTCGTTGAGCTTTTTGCTCAGATTCCTGAGCGTTGTGTCTATTTCGCGCGGTCTGCACAGACTTATCTCGTTATAGAACTTTTTCATCTGCTCAAGCAGCTCGGTGATCTTTGTTTTGATCTCGCTATCGGGTATTTTTTTAACGAATTGACTAAGCGCCGTCGGGTTGCCCGAGGTATTGAACTCATACACGCCGTTTATCAGACTGAACATATCGAGCGTTTCGGTAATATCGTATATCCTGCCTTTTTTTTCATTACGGTCGGTAATATTTGAATAGATCACCTGTCCGAGCCTTACGCCCTTATACTCAAGATAACGGAAAAGCGACATCAATGCAAACGATGCCGAGCGCGCTCCCCCGCTTGCGTCAACTACTACGGTATCTCCGCTGTTGAACGAAAGCTCGGACGATTCCAACAGACGGCTTATTATTTCATCGCCCTTTGCCTCATAATCGTACATGACTGAATGCGGAGCGATACCGATGATCTCACCGACCCTTTTCTGATACGTATCTCCCGCTGTCTGTTCAGAACACAGTGTGATAATATCGGTTATTGTCTCTCCGTATTTTTGCTTAAAGTATTTCAGCCCCGCCTCGTTGGTCCATATACCTTTTATACCGAAACCGTCGGGGTTTTCATAAGTGAATTCTATAGGGTTTTCCCCTTCCTTTATGTAAGGAAACGTACTCAGCACCGTAATGACTATAAATTTATTTCCCTGTTCGCTCATGTATAACTTCCTCTCTATGATATTCTTTATGATGTGAAAAATAACTTCTTCCGGCGATACCTCCCTCACGGGCGGGTATCGCCTTTTTTGTCCCCTGCGGGGCGTGTGAGTTGCAATTACATAACGATTATGCGATGACTTTTTTTCAACAGTTCCGTCCCCTGTGGGGCGTGTGAGTTGCAATGTTCTGCGCGTCGAGCAGACGCTTTCTCGCCTGCAAGTTCCGTCCCCTGTGGGGCGTGTGAGTTGCAATCTGAGTATGCAACAATCGAACTGACCAATCAGCAGGTTCCGTCCCCTGCGGGGCGTGTGAGTTGCAATCTTTTAATCGAAAGCATAACGGGTGAACGAAAACTTGTTCCGTCCCCTGTGGGGCGTGTGAGTTGCAATTGCTTAAGCTGCTTATAGACAAGGCTGCCACAGCACGTTCCGTCCCCTGTGGGGCGTGTGAGTTGCAATAGGGAATATTTTT
>CACWNZ010000082.1 GCA_902762335.1 uncultured Ruminococcus sp.
TTATCAGCGCCGAGACGATGCATGATGCTGTTTTGTATATTGCGGGGTCGGATAACGGGGATTTTGTCGAAGGAATGATGTCTGCGTTTTCGTTTCATCCGCTTTTGTGCGTTGAAGATGCCGATCTCATTTTTTCGGGCAGAGAGTATACCGCGACAGCCGTAGAGAGCTTTATCGGAGAGTATATCAAAGCGCATACTGCGGTTTTTACGGGTCTGCGTTTTTCGGACAGAGCATTCACGGAATGCAGAAGGAACGGAACGCTTATTGAATTCGTATACGAAGCTTAGCGTTAGTCACGGAGCTTCCAATATTTGTGCGTTGATAGTCTGCCTTATTTGAGCTATCATTATTACAGCGTTGACGCACAAGTAATATTCGGAGGTGTTCTGATGAAAATAGTATCAAAAGCGGCGGCAGTTATTCTGTCCGTTATAACCGCAGTATCAAGCTCTGCATTTTTTGTCAGTGCGGCAGGCACAGCTAAAACTACCGTTTGCACAGGTACGAGCTGCGGCAGCGGTCTGACGGTTAAGATCGGCGGAACTGAGATAAAGCTTCCCGTTATATGCAAGAATTGCGGAAAGACTCAGACCGTCACAACCAAAAAACAGACCGGCAGCACAAAACAGACGGCAACACAGAATAGCACCGCAGGCTTCAACTCGGCGTATGAGGCGGAGGTGCTCAGGCTGGTAAACGCCGAAAGAAAAAAGTACGGACTGTCAGCTCTCACACGGGATACGGGAGCGGTAAAGGCGGCTCATATAAGGGCAAAGGAAATCGTAAAGAGCTTTTCCCATACAAGACCCGACGGAAGCTCCTGCTTTACGGCTGCCAAAGAAGCGGGTGTGACTTACCGCGCGGCGGGTGAGAATATCGCCTACGGCTACGGCAGTCCCGAGCAGGTCGTAAAGGGGTGGATGAATTCCGAGGGACACAGAAAAAACATTCTCTCGTCCTCTTTTACGAAGATAGGCATAGGCTGCTATAGCAGCGGCGCAACGCTGTATTGGACGCAGTTCTTTATCGGATAGCACTGCCCTCTGCGCAGTCAGTGTAATATGCTCAGAAGCAGACTGTCCGTCTGCCCCGTATGCGGAAATATCATCAGCTCGGTGGGGGAGGCTGTCGTCAGCTGCTGCGGAGTCACTCTGCCGCCGCTCGATGCCGAATCTTCCGATACGGAGCATAAGATAAGACTTGAGGAGGTCGAGGACGAATACTTCGTTACCGTAGAGCACCCCATGACGAAGGAGCATTATATTTCCTTTATCGCTGCCATGTCGGATCACGGTACTCAGCTCATCAAGCTGTATCCTATGGGCAATGCCGAAGCAAGAATAAAAAGAAGCCGTGTGAGGTTTGTTGTTGCATACTGCAACCGACACGGATCATTCCGTCTCAGTCTGAAATAGCATAAAAAGAATACACAAAAACGGGACCCTTTTAATGCGGGGTCCCGTTTTTGTGTCATCAGAGATAAACCAAGGAGTGTTTTGCCGCATCGTTCAGGCGAGCTCTATCCTGAGCAGCTCTCTGCCCTTGGAAAGACGGCTTTTGACCGTTCCCTCGGGTACCTTCAGTATCTGCTTTATCTCCTTTACGGAGAACTCCTCTATGTATTACAGTACAACGGTCTGCCTTATCTTTTCGGGCAGCTTTTCTATTGCATCCCTTACCTCTCTTGACGTATCGGAGTTTTCATAGGGTATATCCTCGCTCAGTTCTGTGTGCCTGTTGTGGTAGCGGAGCTGCTTGTTGCATACGTTTATGAGTATCCTCACGAGCCAGGTCTTGAAGAACTCCTCATGCTTAAGGTCCGAAAGCTTTTCATAAGCCGTGAGGATAGCCGTCTGCACGGCATCCTCACAATCTCTTTCGTTTCTGAGCATTGACATGGATACTCTGTAAAGTGTTTTTTCGCTCTCAAGAACGAGATCGGTAAATTTTTCCTTAGTCATCCCGGGCACCTCACTTCGTTATTTCAAAGAGACTCAATTTAGCGGTGTCCTCTATGCCGTTTGCTGTTTTGATAACGAAGCGTACGTCGTTTTCTACATCGGTATCCGTAACGAATCCGCTGTATATCACTATTGTTTCGCCCTTCTTTATGCCGATCTTTTCGTTGTTTACTCCGGTATCGGCTATCGGGTCGATCTGACCGTTGTCTGTGTACCTGAACAACTCTCCTTCAGAGGATATACCGAAGGCATCTGTGCTGAGTACCCTACAGATATTCTCGATGTCCTTATCCGCCGTAAGCTCAAGCTTTACGCAGTAGAATTTCTTTGTATAGGTCCTCTTGTGTGTCTGAGAGAGCGAGCTGATACCGTCGCCAAGCTTATCTAACTCATCTACGGTATATTCTGAGATGAATTTGCCGTTCTCGTCAAAAAACTTGTCATAAAGACTTATGCCGACGCCTGCTTCATAGAAGTCCTCCTTGCTGAGTTCGCCGGCGGTATCCTGTTCGGTGATGGATACCACTTTGTATGTAAGCTGTGTCTCTTCGCCGTCATAGTCGGCTACGGTATCGGTATAAGACTTGCCGACAACACAGTTTTCGCCTGCGCCCTCCTGTACGAGATCATAGGTGTCATAGTCGCTTACGGGTGAGCCTCCGCCGTATGAGCCGTGATCTATGTAAACGTCCTTATCGAGCATTTCAATGCTGATGCCGTTCACTATCTTCAGCATTTCATCATGGTCGGGCTCAAAGTATTTTTTGGCGTCTGTCAATCCTATAAACTGAAAGCGCAGAACGATCTTTTCGTCGTCAAAATACTCCGTTACCACGTAGCTGATCCTGTCGCTGTTCTCTGAGGGCTTTTTTGTCGTGATGACAGCCCTGTGACCGTTGAATTCGGTCTCCTCCGTATCTATTATATAGCCTTCTGTACGGTTGTAGGTTTCGCTTTTGTATGCGAACGCCATAAAGTACCAGCAGTCGCTGTAATAGTTGTCGTTGAGATGTGAGATGACATATCCCGGGCCGCTGCGCGGAACAAAGCCCTCGGGGAGATAGTCTGCTTTGATATTGCAGTTGTAGGCTCTTTCCGGCTCGTCCTCAGGGGCGGTGCTGTTGTCGGTGGAAATGTTCACTCCGTAATTTCCTACGGGCTTGGTAAACAGTCCGAAGAAGCCTGTTGCCGAAGCGACCGTAGTAGTTCCTACCGCAGCCGCAACAGCAAATACCAGCGCGACCTTCATTATCTTCTTCTTTGTTCTGTGCTTTGCCGTAGCCTTGTCGTCAAGGTGATAAAGCGCGTTCATAACGCTGTGGTGAAAACCGTCCGTAGACTCAGAGTATGCCGACTTAATATCTTCTTTTTTCATGATAAACACTTTCCTTTCTTTATCTCGCTATCCCGGATAAGCGCCCCGGCTCTTTCAAGCCGTTTCATACATTAGAGCGTTCAGGTGCGCATTTGGTTCATTGTTGTTAAAAAATCTGCGCTCAGAATTATCCTGTAGGTCAGACACAGCGTTTGCTTTCAATATAAGTTATTTCGTTCTGTACTGCGTTATGCCGTATTGATGTCCTCTGAATCGGCAGCTATTTCTTTTATCCTTCTCTCAGCCTTCCGCCGGCTTATCACAGCAGACCCGGGCTGCGATGATTATATCATGATACGATTTAATATATCAATAAGGTGACCGTTGATCTTCACCCGTACGACGGATTAGACGAGGATTCCCGCTCCGTAGCATCGACAGTTTACAACAAACGCCCTAAATCACCCCAATACCACCACGGTAGTATTGAGTTCTATAAGTATTGCTATGATGAGGATCTGACAATTAAAGATTCGGGAAAGACAGTCAATTATCAGCTCGAAGATTTTAAGAACGGACTTCTTACCGAGCTCTCGGAGGGGCTTGCCTTCAGAATGGATCAGATAGGCTATACCTACGAATGGACGCTCGCTGAAGACGCTGTTCAGGAGGATATTGAGCAGTACGGCAAAAGAAGGATCACCTTTTCCATAACCGATGACGAATTCTATCTTAATGACAAGATCAAATTTGATGACGATAAAATAAATGAAACACCCGAGGGTACTATACGCCTCGGCTATCAGGATTTTGAGATAACGAGCATAAGCTATTATTCAGACATAAAGGGAGCAATGTGGAGCGAGGAGGAGCTGAAATTCCTGACCTCATCACCCGAATACGATGAGAACAATTCGCTTTATATCTATGCGAAATTCGGCGCAAATGATAGCTGGCAGCTCGCGGGTATTTATCATTATATCGACAGAAGAGGCGAGGTCGTATCGGAAATGGTAAAGAGCGTTTCCGATTCGGAGATAATATTCAAAAAGAATGCCTGCTGTACAGGATTCAGGATAGTCTTTGCAAACTCGTTCTATTCTTCGCTGCTTCGGGTATATCCTAAAAATATGAGTTCCAGCCCTATACTCTTCCCGTAATGGGCAGGGACGACACTCGTTATATGTTTTATATCCTCCTCGCAGGAATGACAATATTCGCCTCAGTATTCATGATAGTATATCTCAGAAGGCGCAAAAAGCAGAACGGATAATAATCTTAACAACGACCGCAGAGCTAAGCTTTCTGCGGTCGTTTTTTGCCGTTTATACCTTCTGAAATACCGCTTGTGCCGTAATCGTTGGAATTTTTACAAAAATGTTGTATACTTTTGTTAATCGTTAACGAAAGTCTGGTGAACTGCGATGAACCGAACCGATACAGCTACGCTTCGCGCCGTTATCGGCGGGGAATGTGCTGCTTTTGTTTGCCGCTGCTGTTATACGAAATTTGGCTGGGCACATCAGGTCTGGTGCAAGAATATATGGCTGACTGAAACTTCATGTAAAGGCTGTCAGTATTATAATTGCCGGAACAAACGCTGCAGCCACCCTGCCCTGAGGAGGGGACAGCCGACCGTATCTGCGGATAAAAGAATCATAGCGGGAGCGGATACGAAGCTGTTTGTTAGGAGTGATAAACCGAATGAAGAAAATTAACATCCGCTTTGAGCAGGATGATAACGAACAGGGTATAGACATCGTTATCCGCGCGTCAGAGCAGGATGCTCAGGTATCGGCGCTGATAGAGAAGCTCACTCAGCAAAGGTATGAAAGGCTTACGGTACTTGACGGAGACAGGTGTCCCTGTGTCATTGAAGAATCCGATATTATCTTTATATCCTCCGAGGGAAAGCAAATGCGTATAATCACGGAAGCCGGCATATATACGGCAAAGCAATCCCTGCAGAGCCTTGAAAAGCTTTTGGGGAGAAGCTTCCTCAGAATATCGCGCTTTGAGCTTATTAATCTCGTAAAGGTGCGGAAGTACGATTTTACGATAATCGGCACACTGCGCATAGAATTCAAAAACGGTATGGAAACGTGGGCTTCGCGCCGCTATATCCCGCTTATAAGGGAACGGCTCTCAGGAGAGGAGGAATATCTATGCTGAAGGCTACTCTTAAAAGAGCCCTGATCGGTGTTATCATTGGCATACTTATGGGTGACGGCATAGCTATAATCACCTCGCTGATGTCGGGAGGGGAGTTCATGCCCGTATCTGAGACGCTCAGAAACAGCTGTTCAGGCACTGTGCCCGCCTTTATAGTGCAGACGATAGTTTCGGGTCTGTACGGAGCGGTGTGCTTTGCGGGAATATCCTTATATGAGATAGAGCGAATGCCTATGGCGCTTGCCTCGGCATTGCATTGCTTGGGGATAGTTCTGCTGTTCATACCGATAGGCTTCTGTCTCGGCTGGGCGCAGACGGTAGCGGAATTTCTCATAATGGCTGCCATACAGACGGCATCGTATTTTGTGGTGTGGCTGATACTCTATCTGTCATACCGCAGGCAGGTAAAGGAATTGAATATGCTGCAAAAGCAGATTCAAGATAAAACCGACCCCCAAAATAATTCAAATAAGGAGGTATAACAATGAAAAAAAACAAACTACTAAGAAAAGTTCTTTCGGCATCTCTTGCGTTGATGATGCTGACGCCCGTAGTCGGCATGACGCCGCTTTCGGGCATCATCACCGCATCGGCATTTGTAGACGGAGGCGTGCTGGAGACTGACAGCGGAAGCTGCGGCGATAGCGCCATGTATTCTCTCGGCTCGAACGGCAAGCTCACTATCACAGGTACGGGAGCTATTACAGGCGGATCGTTTAAGAGTGATGACTATCAGTACGCATCGGAGATCACAGAGGTGCAGATAGGCAGCGGCATCACCTTAATAGGTGAATACGCATTTTCAGGTCTTCCTGCTCTCGAATTCGTCAACATCGAGAGCGATGAAATAGCTATCGCTTCGGGTGCATTCGCAAATACGAGTGTCGTATCGGTATTTATCGCATCTCCCGTTGTAAAGCTTCATCCCCTTGCATTCGAGAACTGCGAAGATCTTGATTTCATGAAATTCTCAGCCCTTGACGGCGCACAGATACAGGGTTCTCTTGTAGGTCTGAGCGAGAACGTTGAGGTAGAGGTAGC
>CACWNZ010000083.1 GCA_902762335.1 uncultured Ruminococcus sp.
ACGGAGCGCTGAAATATTCTTACGTGTAAAGAAGTATTATCCTCTCCTTAAGGAGAGGATAATACTTCTTTATATTCTTATCTGTTGCTGCTTATTGTGTCGCTCTTTTTTTTTGGGAAGTCGCAAAACACCGCTTATAAAGCGGCTTTTCGGCAAATTTCTGTTTGTCGCTTATTGTGTCGCTTGTTTGTCGCTTGTTTGTCGCTTGTTTGTCGCTTGTTTGTCGCTCATCATGTTGCTATCTTGCGGGACGGTCATGAAACTGCGCTTATAAAGCGGCTTTTCGGCGAATTTCTGTTTGTCGCTTTTTGTGTCGCCCGTTTTTTGGGACGGGAAGTTGTCCTTATTTTGACCCATGAGTATTATTGTGTCCGAACGTCACTCAAGAAAGCAAAAAAAGATGAGCCGCCGCACGGTCGGGGCGCGGCAGCTCATATTAGGTATATTTCTGTTATTATATTGTTTCAGCAGAAACGATGGTAAGCTCAAGGGGAATAACACAGCAGATATTGCCTGCAAGCCTTGCAGCCTCCTCCTCGGTATAGGGAGTGCCGGAGAACAATACCAGCTCTCCGTTGCTTATAACATCATTGACAACGGGAGAGGCTATGAGCTGATCGTCCACCCAGACAGAGATCGTATTGTTCATATTGTTTTCCGTTGCGGTTTTGAGCTTATCCTTGCTTTCGTCCTTGAAGATGATCTTTACGGCATACTGCTTTGTGTCTGTGGATCCATCGAGGAAGGCTTCGGCGGTCTGTATGTCCGAGCTGTCAAGGAGAGCTTCTCCGTCCTGCTCTGTACCGCTGCGGAAAACTACATAGCCCTTCTTTATCAGCGCTTTTGCCGTTTCTTCGGGGGTTTCGCTGCTGTCGGTATTGTAGCTTATGATGATATTCTCATTTTCGCAGTGTATCTCTTTATCGTCGAAGCCGGAGATGATCATGCGCTTGGCTAAAAGCTCGTTGGCATTGCTTCTTGCCTCATCGGCGGTGCCGTCGGGAGTGGCTAAAACGATACGGTACTTATAGCTGCTGCTTTCCTGATCTGATGATTCTGCCGTATCGGATACTGCGGAGGGATCAGCCGTCGAAGCCGTACTGTACTGTGAGGACGTACCGGAGTTATTGGAACAGCCTGTAAGAGCAGGCAGGGCGATCATTGCTGCGGTGAGGAGATATAGCGCGAATTTTGTTGTTTTCTTCATATCGAAAGCTCCTTATAAATTTTTTATTATTATACAAAAGAAAAATAGACTTGTCAATACTATCAAAGTCTGTCGCCTGCCGCAAAAAAAAAGAGCCGCCGCACGGTCGGGGCGCGGCAGCTCATCATATACAAAATGAAAATTATGAGAAAATGGAGGATACGGGCTTGTCCTCATAGATCCTCTCGATAGCCTCAGCAAATACGGGGGCGACGGGGAGGATAGTGAACTTATCAAGGCATCTCTCGCCTGTTACGGGAATCGTATCGAGCAGGATCACCTCTTTGATAACGCTGTTCTTGAGACGCTCTATAGCGGGACCCGAGAGGACTGCGTGGGTAGCGCCTGCATATACCTCTGTTGCGCCGCCTCTTTCAACACAGGCCTGAGCCGCGTTGCAGAGAGTGCCGGCGGTGTCTATCATATCGTCAACAAGAATGACCTTCTTGCCTTTGACCTCGCCGATGATGTTCATTACCTCGGATACGTTGGCCTTCGGGCGGCGTTTGTCGATGATAGCTATGGGGCAGCCGAGACGGGTAGCAAAGTTCCTTGCCCTTGTAACGGAGCCGAGATCGGGAGATACTACGACGTAATCGTCGGGCTTATCGCCGATCTTCTTCTTGAAGTAGTCCGCAAGGATAGGTGCGCCCACAAGGTGGTCAACGGGAATGTTGAAGAAGCCCTGAATCTGATTTGCGTGAAGATCCATGGTAAGAACACGGTCTGCGCCTGCGGTGGTGATGAGGTCTGCACAGAGCTTTGCGGAGATCGGATCTCTTGCCTTAGCCTTTCTGTCCTGACGCGCATAGCCGAAATAGGGAACAACGGCTGTGATGCTTGCCGCCGAAGCGCGCTTCATAGCGTCGATCATGATGAGAAGTTCCATAAGGTTGTCGTTGACGGGAGCGCAGGTTGACTGAACTATAAAGCATTCGGAGCCTCTGACGGACTCGTGGAGCGAAACGGCTATCTCGCCGTCGCTGAAGCTTGTCACCTCAGACTTGCCCACAGGAATGTCAAGACAGTCAGCTATCTGCTGCGCGACTGACCTGTTGGAATTGCAGGTAAAGATCTTTATGTACTTGCCGTGAAAATTCATTTGACTCGTCTCCCCCAAAAATATTTTTGTAAATGACTGTTCTGATTTCACTCAATAACTATTCTAATACGATTTTGCCGAAAAATCAAGGTTTTCGGCAGTCAAGTATTGCAGATATACGATAATTGTATCTTTAATGTAAAAAATCCGATAATTTGCCGAAATATGATTTATTATGCACAAAGACGCGGCAAACGGCAGAACGGGTTTTTTTCCTTGTTTTGCCTGTTCTGCCGTAAAATTTACATATCCGAGGGCAGCTTATATCTGTTCATTATCGTATAAGAGGGCTGCACCACAGAAGCATCGGGTACGATCTCGCCGTCAAGCACCACGCCGGGTCCTATCTGACAGTGCGAGCCTATGCGGCACCTTCCGATGAGCACCGTAGAGGGGAGAATGACGGTATCGTGCTGTATCTCGACGTCGGTACCTATGATAACGCCGTCCGTACAGGGAATGCTTACCCCGTTTTTCATGTGCATTTCAAGAGCTCTCATTCTTGCTATCTCGTTGAGCTCTGCAAGCTGTATGCGGTCATTTGCGCCCAGCACCGCAGAGCTGTCGCTGCTTTTGCATACGGGAACTCTTTTCCCGCTCTTCTGTATTATCTCGATAGTATCGGTGAGATAGTATTCTCCCGTAAGCGGGCTTTTCTGCAGCTTGCCGAGAGCGTCCAAAAGGGTGTCGGTATCAAAGCAGTACACCCCCGAATTGATCTCCTTTATTTTTCTGGTCTCATCGTCGGCTTCCTTTTCTTCAACTATAGCCTTAAGAGCCGTTCCGTCCTCAGTGCGGACTATCCTGCCGTAGCCGTAGGGATCGCCGACCTCTGCGCTCAGAACCGTGCAGGCGCTGTTCTCGTCTGTACCGAGCACGGCTTTTATGGTATCGGCGCTTACAAAGGGCGCATCTCCGTTGAGTATCAGAGTTCTGCCGCCGCTGTGCTTTTTAAGGAAATCCGTCGCCGTCATCACGGCGTGACCCGTTCCGAGCCTTTCGGACTGAAACGCCTTATCCACCTTATAGGGGAGCAGCGCAAGGAACATCTCTACAAATTTGCTTTTGCTGCCCGTTACCACGCACACGTCGTCTATCCCTGCGTCCCATACGGCATCTATTACCCACCTCAGCATGGGCTTGAACAGCACCTCCGAGAGCACCTTGGGTCCTGACGACTTCATTCTCTTTCCTTCGCCGCCCGCAAGAATGACGGCACAGGTCTTTTTGCTCATCTTGTTTTCCTCCTTGAATTTCTTATACCTATTACATATTATCAGATAGCTGAGATAATTACAATAGCCCGGTAAGCTTACTATAATTGGCGGTGCATCGCACCGCCCGCCGCAATTATTCATTATTCATTTCTTCCGCTCCTCTTCTCACGTTCTCTCCGCATGGGGATATCGTTCTGCCCGAGAGGGCGTAGAGGTCGTCGCACAGGCATTCAAAGCCGAACAGCCGCCTGCCCTCTTCAGATAGCGGGGGCAGCTTTGACGGGGTGGATATAACGGGCAGGGAGCAGGTCTTTTTTATCCTGCGCAGAGCCTCTCTGCCCGCCGTATTGAAGCCGAGTATCCTGATATACTGCGGCGGCAGGGCGCAAAGCTCCGCCGTCATGCCTAAAAAGGCGTGCATGAGGGTGCGTTTCAGTCTCGCCATGGTGAAGCGCTTTGTTTTTGCGGCGTTAAGTATGCCCTCCACCGAGCATTCGCTCCGTATGGCTTTATACAGCCTGTTTTCAAGTCCCTCGCTCACATCGGGGAGCTGTGACAGCTCCTGCGGGGTCATCGTTCTCAGGCGGGCGAGCATAGCCCGCCTGAGAACTTCCATGCGGCTCATTCCTGCGGGAGCATCGTCATAGCCCGCAAAAAGCTCTGCGGCGCGTTCGGGTATAAAGGGGGATATATCCCCGCCCGAGATGAAAAGCTCACGCAGATACGTAGCGCTGACGAAGCCGTGAGCAATATCCCTGCTGTCGTGGGCAGCGCCTTCTCTGCGCAGGGTATGGGGCTCTATGCTGCTTTCAAGACGGGTCAGCGCCTTTATATATTCGGCGCCGAGGATATTGTTCGGCGTCTTGAGAATATCGGCTGTTTCGTCCCCGTAAACGCTGCGAACGGACTTTTCTCTTGCGGCGGCAAAGGTGATGCCCGTCTTCATGAGGCGCTTTATCTCTGCGGATACCCTGTCGTCCTCTGCGGCAAGGGCGGCTTTTTTTATCATGGATAAGTCACCGCATTCGCTGCCGAAATAAAGCCTGTCGGCTATCCCGAGGGCGTCAAGAATATATATACCCCCGTATGCGAAGCGTTCCGCGCCTGCGCAGGCAAAGGTGACGGGCAGCTCGATAACGAGATCCGCCCCGCAGAGCAGTGCGGCTCCTGCCCTTGTGTATTTGTCAAAAAGGGCAGGCTCGCCCCTTTGGGTGAAGCTACCGCTCATGCAGGCGATGATGCAGTCCGCGCCGTCACGGCGAATTGCGTCCAAAAGATATTTATGTCCCCTGTGCAGAGGGTCAAGCTCGCATATCAGAGATGAGATGTTCATATCGGTGAGAAATGCTCCTTGCAGAATTTGCAGAAATGTATGAAAAAATATTGAATTAATTTGCCTTTTGTATTATATTATATATATGCGAGACTTGATTTGCAACAAGCAAATAAAAAACGGGAGGATAACAAAATGAAAATTCTTGTCATCAATGCAGGCAGCTCATCAATGAAGTATCAGCTCATAGATATGACTGACGAGAGCGTACTTGCAAAAGGAAACTGTGAAAGAATAGGCATCGACGGTCATTTCAAGCACAGCACGGGCGACGGCAGGGTCTATGAGACGGACGTTGTCATGACCAACCATACCGAGGCGTTCATTCAGATAAAGAATGCTCTCATCAGCGAGGAATACGGCGTTATAAAGTCCCTTGACGAGGTCGCTGCGGTAGGTCACAGGATAGTACAGGGCGGCTCGCTGTTCAGCGAATCCGTTATAGTTACAGAGGACGTTATAAAGGGCATAGAGAGCCTTATCCCCCTTGCACCGCTGCACAATGCGGCTCATGTTCAGGGTATAAGAGCCTGCCTTGAGGTGTTCGGAGAGAGCGTTCCCGAGGTAGTCGTATTCGATACCGCCTTCCATTCCACAATGCCCGAAAAGGCGTTTATCTATCCCGTTCCCTATGAATACTACGAGAAATACGCAGTGCGCCGCTACGGCTTCCACGGAACCTCACACAGGTACGTTTCACACCGCTGCGCAGAGCTCATGGGCAAGGATCTCAAGGATATAAAGATGATAACCTGCCACCTCGGCAACGGCTCTTCCATAACCGCTATAAAGGACGGCAAGGTAATAGACACAAGTATGGGACTTACTCCCCTTGACGGCATTATGATGGGCACAAGAACAGGCTCTCTCGACCCGTCTGTAGTTACCTTCATAGCAGAGCAGGAGCATCTTTCGGCAGAGGAAATGGATACCATGCTCAACAAGAAGTCGGGCTTCCTCGGAGTATCGGGAGTATCCTCTGACGACCGTGACGTTACCGCAGCCGCAGAGGCAGGCAACGCAAGAGCTAAGCTTGCAATAGATATCCTTGAGTATGATATTCTCAAGTACATAGGCAGCTATACAGCTGTTCTGGGCGGCGTTGACGCTATAGTATTCACCGCAGGCATAGGCGAGAACCAGTGCTCGCACCGCAGCAGCGTGTGCCATGCACTCGAGTTCATGGGCGTTAAGATAGACGACGAGCTGAATGCTCAGATGATAAGGGGCAAGGAAGGCAAGATCTCCAAGCCCGACTCCACCGTTGAGGTATACGTTATACCCACCAACGAGGAGCTTGTTATCGCAAGAGATACAATGGCTCTCGTGACAAAGTGATATTGACCGGATAAACAAAAGGGCTGCGGCACTGGATCATCATCAGTGCCGCAGCTCTTATCCTTTTACTCTGACATGCTGCTCCGATAGCCTTCGACGCTGTTTTCGTCAATGTCCGTGTAAAACGGACTGTTCTGTTTATTTTCCCGTGCCATTTTTTGTTCCACTGTCAGGACTTGACCGGCTCTGTGACGAGTACGCTGTTGCCGGAGCTGTCTATAGCCACTACGGCAGGGAAGTCCTCGACCTGAAAGCGGTATATCGCCTCAGTGCCGA